>CAYTMT010000001.1:0-4298 GCA_964439095.1 uncultured Gammaproteobacteria bacterium
TACCGTCCACCATGACTGTTGGCGGTCGTACCTACAGTCTCCTCGGCTTACTTCAGGGAGGTAAGAAGTGTACGGGCCGCAAGGCAGTAGTCACCCAATTCGTGGAAATGGATGGCAACCTCGGCGAAAAGGACGTCCGGCACATCCTGAAGTACCAACACGACATCCCCGTCGAGCTGTGGGGTAAGGTCGTCTTCGTCTTTACAGGTTGGCGGCATCCACGCGAACCCAAATTCGTCGCTTGTATTTTCTGGCACGAAAACCATCGTTGGATAAGGACGTGGCACTAACTTGATTGCTAGTGCCCACTGCTCTTTCTCCTTTCGCCCCACGGCTTACAACCTGGGGCGCTTCTATTTTAGAACAAACAACAGTATACGAATTTTGTATAATACGTACAGTATAGTGCTGCTATTTATATACATTAAGTTGGTTTTTTAAAATAAACAACCCCACCCGTCGCCTGTCTTCCAATGAAGGAAAACAATTGAGGGGTGAGGCATTTCCTAACTACTGGTCGGGCGGTGAGGGCGGCGGCGAATCAACGTCGCACGTTTCATCGCACTGCAGCACTTCTTCAATGATAGTGCTGTCTGCTGGTGGCAACGACACAACTCGATTGTGCTGAATAATATTCAGCAAAACCATAACCCACACGGCCACGACCATCCACGCTAGGAACAACTTGCGCGTTGGCATCGTCTTCTCCGTAGCGAGGAAGGAACATTGTGACGCCGGCACCATGCCGACGACCATAAAAAAACTATATATTACCACCAACACACTGTCAATAAAAATTTTCTCGCCATAATTACAACCAGTAGAACGGCGGAGGGGTGATACTTGACAAAAGATAAAAAAACTAGCACACTGACCACCACTGTGCTAGTTACCATTCGGTAACGAGTCGTACCCCACTGGTTCCCACAGGGTATGTCTTTTTTTCACGGGAACATTGGTCATTGGAGGCCTCTCATGACAGCCAGCACTCACCATCGCTGGGGAGAAGTTGAAGAACTTCATTCCAAGCTGTGCCATCTGGACAGCAACGTCATCAAACTGACCATCAACGACCGCCCGATCGTTGGGAAAATCATCGGGTACACGCCAAGACGCGCCACGTTCAACAACAACAAGTCGCTCAATCCTGGCGCACCGGTGTTCCGCATCAATGAGGTCGACGACGAACACCAACACCTGAAGGACAAAATTGCCACGATCGACAAGACCACTGGTGATGTCTACTACACCTCCGATCGGACATGTTTCACCGCTTTCTTCGGCGAAACCACGCCGGTTGAACCGGTTACCCCATTCCCGACGATGCACGGAAAAAATCACGCCGAGAACCTCGACGTGATCTGACCGACGCCACCACCAGAACAAGCTGGTACACACGTTCTCGGGGGCTGCGCTTGTTCGCACCCCCACCCATTTCTTTGGATGTAACACCCCCTCTTGCGCCTTTTCGCCCCCCTGTGTTACACTCAAATTACTATGTGCCTTGATTATCGCACTACCAACCATAACTTAATACAATAGCCCATTCCGGGAGGAGTGGGCTATTTTTTTATACACCCTATGCAGAAACCATCCTCTCTATTCAACCGCGACATCATCTCGATCAGTGAACTCGCTAAAGCGGAAATCCTGAATGTTTTGGCACACGCCAAACAACTCAAAACCAAACCCCAACCTCACCTGCTCGATGGCAAGGTGCTCGGGAGCTGTTTTTTTGAACCATCTACCCGCACCAGACTATCGTTTGAAACAGCCATGAACCGGCTGGGTGGCCGGGTGGTGGGTTTTGCGGACCCTAATGTTACTTCCAGTAAAAAAGGCGAAACACTCTACGACGGCACCAAGATTATTGGCCAGTACGTGGACGTGATTGCCATGCGCCACCCCCTCGAAGGCGCGGCTCGTAGAGCGGCTGAGGCCACTGATAAACCAATTTTGAATGGCGGCGATGGCGCCAATCAGCACCCCACCCAAACCTTGCTCGACTTGTTTACTATCAACGAATGTCAAAAAAAATTGAATGGCCTGCACATTGCCATGGTAGGAGACCTTAAATATGGCCGCACAGTACACTCGCTCGCCGAGGCACTGATTCATTTTAATGCCACCCTGTATTTTGTGGCTCCGGATGCCCTCCAAATGCCGCAGTCGATTTTAGAAAAACTTAAAGAACACGGCGTGAAATACAGCATCCACGAACGCATGGAAGAAGTAATCAAAAAAGTGGACGTGCTCTACCTCACCCGCATCCAAGGCGAACGCTTCGCGGACCCCATGGAGTATGAAAAAATTAAAAATATATTTGTCCTCAACAAAGAAATGTTGGCGCCGGCCAAAAAAACCTTACGCGTATTGCACCCTTTGCCCCGCGTCAACGAACTGGCGACCGATGTGGACACCACGCCGCACGCCTACTATTTTGAACAGGCGGAAAACGGCCTATACGTACGCCAAGCACTCCTTGGTTTAGTGCTCGGAAAACTTGCTTAACCTTTTTATATGAAAAACAAACCCACCACCCAACTATTGGTTAACGCGATTAAACACGGAACAGTTATCGACCACATTACGCCAGGCCAAGGAGTAAAAATTGTGGCCGCACTTAAATTGTCGGCGCACAACAAAATCGTAACGCTCGGGCTTAACTTGCCCAGTCGCACCATGAAGAAAAAAGATTTAATCAAAGTAGAAGATCGCGAACTTCTGCCCGAAGAAGCCGACAGCGTGGCCATTCTCGCTCCGAACGCCACCATAAATATTATTCGCGACTACGCGACTATTAAAAAATTCGAGGTACAACTACCCAAAACCTTAACCGGACTTATCATTTGCCCCAACCCCAAATGCATTACCAACCATGAACGCATGACCACTATTTTTACCATCGTCCGTCAAAAACCCAACGTGATTATGCGCTGTCACTATTGTGAAAAAACATTTCACCGCGACGAGGTGACTATTGCGAGCGCGTAATTATGTACATCCCCCGTTCGGACGGTAAACAATTGGAAGTAGATTTAAATTACCCAGGAGATACCTCGGGGCTGTTGGCTGTTCCCGCACTCATTGACTGTCACGTGCATTTTCGTGTACCCGGGGGCGAGCATAAAGAAGATTGGCAAACGGGAGCACGAGCCGCCTTGGCCGGTGGCGTTACCAGTGTGTGCGATATGCCAAACAATACACCGGTCATCACCACCGCCACTACCCTCCGCGCCAAACGGGACACTATCGAACAACAACTGAGTACAGCTAGGTTGCCACTACACTACTATTTGTACATCGGTGCCACTCCAGACAATGCGGACGAAATTCGTGCGATAAAAAACGAAGTGGTGGGCATCAAAATTTTTATGGGCTCCAGTACCGGCAATTTGTTGGTGGATAAATATGATGATCAAAAAAAAGTATTTACCTTGGCCGCTGAACTCAAACTCCCGATTGTAGCGCACGCCGAAGATGAGGTATTGATTACTGAAAACAAAACACACTTCCCGACTCCCACCATCACCGACCATTCCAGTATTCGTTCACCTCAAGTTGCAGCAAGTGGCGTATCCAGAGCGATTGAGCTGGCCGAGGAAACCGGCGCTACGTTGTATCTGCTCCACATCAGCACACCACTCGAGCTCGACCTGATCCGTACCGCTAAAAAACGTGGCATAAAAATTTTTGCCGAAACTACTCCGCACCATTTATTTTTAACCACCAATGATTACGCCCGCCTCGGCACTAAAGCACAGATGAATCCGCCTCTACGCTCACCCGCAGATCAAGAAGCACTATGGATAGGACTCCTCGATGGCACCATCGACACGGTTGCTACTGATCACGCTCCCCACACCCTGGCCGAAAAAGCAGTTCCCTATCCTGCGTCACCCTCTGGCGTACCCGGAATCGAAACCATGTTACCACTACTCCTTGATTCCATGCACCATGGCCGCATAAGCTTGGCCAAAATTATTGAGCTTACCAGCACCAACCCGCGCCATATTTTTAATCTGCCTGAAACAAATGACTGGGCCATCATCGACACTAATAAAACTGCCATCGTGGACGAAACCAAGCTCCACACCAAATGCGGCTGGTCGCCCTTTGTCGGACAAACATTAACCGGCTGGCCAGTGGGAGTTATTTTGCAAAATACATTTTATTCCACAAACGTATAGCTATGCGTCATCTCATATCACTCAAAGAACAAAGCAAACAGGACATTTTGGATATTTTAACTTTGGCCGCCAAACTTAAAGCCAAATACCGAGCCGGAGAAATTTCCA
>CAYTMT010000001.1:4398-19101 GCA_964439095.1 uncultured Gammaproteobacteria bacterium
GTGATTGATGCCTGCAGTGAAAAATATCACCCCTGCCAAGCGTTGGGCGATTTACTTACCATGAGCGAACACGCGGGTGGATTAGAAAAAATTAAAAAAATAACTTGGCTCGGGATTGAAAACAACGTATCCAATACCTTAAAATTAGCCTGCGCGAAATTAGGTATTGAGATAGCACTTGCTGCCCCCGAAGCCAACCCCGCGAGCGTGGATGCCGAGCTAAATAACATGGCCACCGCCACAGGATTAGTAAAACAAACAACTGACTTATCAATCGTTTTAGCAGGAACACAATTTGTGCACACCGACACCTGGATGGACATGGAATTTTTTGACAACGGCAAAGTGCGACCAGAATTTGCCGAAGAATACGAACGCCGCAAAGCACTGTTTATGCCGTTTCAACTCAACGCCAATCTTATTAACACCTACGCCCCATCTGCCAAAATAATGCACTGCATGCCCTGCCACATTGATTACGAAATTACCCGCGACGCCATCGACCACCCCAATTCTGTTATCTTCGACCAAGCCGAAAACCGCAAACACATTCAAAAAGCAATTATCCTGTGGCTGCTTAATAAAACCATCTAACCTATGAGCACTATTCCCGCTTGGTTTCCTGACCATCCACCGCTATACGACATTCATAAAAATTACGAAGATAATTTTGCACAAGGACCATTTTTTGATGGCGCTCTTCCCGAACGAACTTGGCCAGCAGAAAAAAACTGGATAGATTTTTTGGGCGTGCGCGTAGCTTCGCGCATTGGGGTGCCGGCTGGACCACTTTTGAACAGTCGCTGGACCACACTCGCCGCGCAATTGGAGTTTGATATTGTTACCTACAAAACTATTCGTACCGAGGCGCACCCCTCACATCCACTTCCAAATATTGTGTACATCGACACGCCTGAGCAATTAAACCCTAAAACCAACGAAGCACTCCACACCAAAACTACTGAACCACGCACACCAAACGAAATCGCCATCACCAACTCGTTTGGCATGCCCTCTCAACCAACCAATTTTTTGCTAGAAGATATTGACCACGCCAACCGTGAGCTCCACCCAGGCCAAGCGCTGGTAGTGTCCGTGGTAGGCACACACCGCGAACACGAAAATTTTGTGGCTGATTTTGCCCGAGCTGGTGCGATTGCCAAAGAAGCGGGTGCTAAAATTGTGGAAGCTAATTTTTCTTGCCCCAACGTCACTACGGGCGAAGGTAGTATTTTTCAAAACCCAGAAACAGTAGCCGTTATCTCTGCCGCGCTTGCTGCCGAACTTGGTAATATTCCGCTCATTATAAAAATTGGCTACTTTGCCGATACAGCTCTCCTCAAAAAAGTACTACTCGCCGCGGCTCGAGCCGGGGTACGCGCCATAGCCGGCATCAACACCATTGGCCGCACAGTGCTCGACACTCATGGCGCACCCGCACTGGGGGCAGACAGAAAAACCAGTGGTATTTGCGGCTCGCCTATTCGCAGTGCGGCACTAGAACTCATCACTCAAGCCCGCACTATTATTGATACCGAAAAACTTGGTCTCACCCTTATCGGCGTCGGTGGCATCACCGCTCCCGAACATTTTGACGAGTTCCGTACAGCCGGCGCTGACTTTGCCCAAACCGCAACCGGTATGATGTGGAATCCCTATTTAGCACACAACTACCACATCCGTTAATTCTTAACCCACACCTATGACCCTTACCAGCTCCATCATCGAAAAACTATTTACCGTGGGCGCTATAAAATTTGGCGAATTCACCCTCAAAAGCGGGATTGTTTCACCTATCTATATTGACCTTCGCATCATCATTTCGTACCCTGATTTATTGCGTCAGGTAGCCAATGCTATGTGGGAAACAGTAGCCAAGACCCACTTTGATCTGGTCTGCGGAGTCCCCTACACCGCCCTCCCAATCGCCACTACTATTTCTTTGGATCATGCCATTCCGATGATTATGAAACGAAAAGAAAAAAAAGATTACGGTACCAAAAAAATTATTGAAGGTGAATTTAATCCCGGCCAAACCTGCCTCGTAATTGAAGATTTAGTTACCAGTGGTGCCAGCGTGTTTGAAACTATTCAACCACTAGAAGAAATTGGTATAAAAGTCACCGACATTGTTGTGCTTATCGATCGGGAACAGGGAGGACGACAACACATTACCGACAAGGGATACACCTTACATGCGGTATGCACCCTAACAGAAATATTGGACACACTCACCGCCAGCGGCCGTATCAATCTGTCCACCAGCAATATGGCAAAAAATTTTATCCACGAACACCAGGTATAACTATGCTGACCTACCTTGAACGCGCTAAACTCACCACCAACCAAACCGCCGAAAAACTTTTTACTCTTCTTGAAACCAAACAAACTAACTTGGCTGTTTCGGCAGATGTCACTACGAGCGCGCAGCTACTTAATTTAATCGAACAGGTTGGCGATCAAATTGCCGTACTCAAAACACACATCGACATCATCGCCGATTTTACTCCCGCACTTCCTGAACAACTACAGGCACTGGCAAAAAAATTTAATTTTCTCATTTTTGAAGATCGTAAATTTGCTGACATTGGCAACACCGTACAGCATCAGTACCAAGGTGGTATTTATCACATTGCTGATTGGGCCAATATTACCAATGCCCACACCCTCCCCGGCCCTGGTATCATAGAGGGACTCCAAGAGATAGGATTACCCCTAGGACGAGGACTCCTACTTTTGGCCGAAATGAGCTCCAAAGGGTCACTTGCTACTGGCGCCTATACAGACGCCACCGTTGCACTGGCAAATCAACACCCGGATTTTGTGATTGGCTTCATCGCCCAAGGAAAACTTACCAACAACCCAGCGCACATTGCCATGACTCCTGGCGTGCAATTTGCCGCCACCACGGATGCACTTGGGCAACAATATAATACACCAGAATATATTATCAACGAAAAAAAATCCGACATCATTATTGTCGGTCGAGGCATATACGCCGCTAAAAATCCTGGCCAAGAAGCCGCCCGCTATCGCACCGCCGGTTGGGAGGCATACCAAAAGCGCCTCACCCAAAGCTAGCTACTTTTACTAAGTAGGCGCAACGCTTCCCGCAGCATTCCCTCGCTCCCTTTGCCCGTACCTTGCACCATCTCTACTGCTTTCCGGGCATCCAATACCGAATAACCCAAGGTGATAAGAGCGTCTAGAACGTCGCGCACCGCGTCGTTGGTAATAATTCCACCCGCGCTTTCGATAGCCTTGGCTACTTTTTCTTTCAGCTCTACCACCACGCGCTCAGCGGTTTTTTTGCCAATACCAGATACTGCCGTGAGGTATGCAACATCGCCCCGCCCTATCGCCATAGTAATATCTTCGGCACTGCCGAGCGCAAAAATATGTAGCGCCGTTTTTGGCCCCACCCCGCCCACCGATAATAATTTTAAAAACAATTCTCGTTCGACACGGTTGGCGAAGCCAAATAAATCCAAAGCGTCTTCACGAACCACCAAATATGTTTCAAGTGTTACTTCTTGTTCAGGTACGCATAATTCCCGAGCAGCCGGAGTGGCAAGCAGACGATACCCAACTCCACCAGCAGTCATCACCACCACCTCTTCGCCACTGCCTTTAATTACCCGACCATGTAAACAAGAAATCATAGATTATTTTTTCTTTTTTGCCACACGACTCACTCGAATCAATCCACCGCATGGAATAATTTCAATCCCTTTTTTCTCCAACTCATCCAAGAACAAATTCATGCCAAGGGAATCTGACGACATATGACCAGCCAAAATAACATTCATGTGGAATTCACTTGCTTTCTGCACTGAATCATCACGCAAATGCATACCTACCACAGTGCTAATACCATAATTAGAAAGCGGTTGGTATACTTTTACTGACGGCGTAGTCCCCCCAGTCATTTCGGTCAAAATTTTTCCCACCCGATGACCAGCCCCCCCAGCCACAATTTTTGGACCACTGCCCATTTTTTTGGCTAGTTTGTATTCTGGCAACTCCAACAACACATCAATTATTTCGCCCACGGTCTCTGGATTTTTTTCTTTTAAATAATTGCGAATAAACGCATCCACCATATTATCAGTAATGGTGTGGGTAGAAATAAAATTTATATTCAACAGCTTAGCAACATCCACTACCTCGAAATGGTTAATGGAATGTACACCTCGCCCAACCTCTTTTACTCGCTCTTCGGTAATTTTTTCTGCAATATGTACTGGCACTCCCAACTGGGTATAGATCTCTACAGCCATATCCATCACATCATGCAAGCGAGCCAGCGCCTTGCCTTCTGGGTGATGGGAAATAACCAAATCAATTTTTTGCCCCCGCTCTTCCAGTTGAGATGCCAACAAGATATCGCTGGCGGCAATATCAATCCCAGCCAAAACACGTTTGACTTTCGTCTTGCCGTCGTCAACATGAATAAGGCTGTCAGAATAAGGATTAACTAACGAATCAAGGTCAAAATATTCTTTTTCAGATGGTTTTAGGTCTGTATATTCTTTTTTTCGCCGAGTCAAATAACGTTTTACACCCGCCACCCCCCGCGGATCAGCGGCTATTCCTTGTTGTAGTGCTAAATCAAAAATTTGCTGTACAGTTATCATAACAAAAAATTAAACCAGCCAATAACCAGGCTATTCATTTGTAGCTTACAAAAAATCCACCTCCTTGTCAACCAAACTACGCCTTCAGCTTAGCCACAAAATCCCGAACACGCTTATCCTCGGACTGAGCTTTAATAACGCCGGCTAGAGCAGTAAAATCCTCTGGTTTACCTGCTCGGTACAGATGTAAAACCTCATCCGCAAGTGCGGCAACTTCGCGCACCCCTGCTCGATGGTCGGTTACTTCATATTTTCCTCCAGCAACTTCTCGAACAATTCCTTTGTCGAACAAACGAGTAATTATAGCCACACCATCAAAATAATAACGTTCCCCACCAGTACCTGGCTCAGAGGATTTATTTTGCAAATAATCACACACGTCCCCCAACTTAGCCATCAATTGATGTTCCGCGTTCACGGGCGGATTGCCAGCCATGAGTGCCATTTCCACAATTTTCATATCTCCACTGTCTGCTTTTAACTCCTCTATAATTTTATTACCTCCAGTGCGTTCTTTTACTTTCTCATCCGTATCTGGAACCAATCGATGACCAAATTCATGAAGAGTATTATCAATCAGCGTGGCGGCCAAAAAATCTTTCTCCGATGGAATACCAACAAATACTTTTTGCAATGCTGGAAATGCCTTTACCAAAGCCACGTCTTCTACCGCATTAGTATGCGCCAAAATTTGTTCATCCCCAGCTTCGCCGCGGGTGCGGAAATAATTATTTGGTCCAAAAGCAAACGGCTGATAATTTACCAATAGCGGCGGCACATCCCACTCTCCAACCAAATCGTGGGCAGCACTCTTCAGGTATTCATCAGCCAACGCCCGAAATTGATTCAACTTCTCTTCTAATTTCAACGACTCTAGCGTACGAACACCGAGACGTAATTCCACATCGATCTTTCCCGCATCTCCAGCCACACTATCACAGGCTTGAGGAATAAGCATCATCGGACACTTGCTTTCCAAGGCCAGTTTACGCGATCTACTGACCAAATCATGATAGTTTTTAAAAATTTTTTCCGGATCATTTTCCGCCGAAGCATATGTTTCGGCCAAAAAATCAAGATAGTCTGGCAATTCTTTATACGTCTGAGGTAAACTATTATCGGCCACCGATCGCTTAATTTTCTTTGCTAATACTTGGCACGATATACCAAAACGCTCAAACTCATGCGGAAAAACATCACGAAAAGTGTTTTTCTTGACTATGCCATCACGAGATTCTTCCGGAACATCATACAAATAACGAACCCCCTCCGATGTGCCACCGAGCGGGGTAGGAGAACTTCCACCTGGAGCGTCAGCCAATTCAATTTGTTTGAGATAGGCGTGATCAATAAACTTTCCCAAAAAAGCAGCGCAGTCCAAAACAACCTCCACTTCTTTTGGCTGCTCCAGCCCCATAACCCTAGCAAACTCCTGCCGTTTTTCTTCGCTTAAGCCATACCACCGCTCACGAGCCAGCACCACTGCCGCCAACTGCCGCTCAGAAGACAACACCACTAACTCCTTCCAAATGTCTGGCAAAACCCCACGCAGTGATTCCATTACTCCATACTGACTGATCCTCATTTTTGACTCTAATAATTTTGGATCACGAAACAAAGCAATAACGTCCGCCTGTACCCCTCCTCGACTTTCCAAAACATCAGCAATCATAGACCACCGTTCCGCAAGTGCCGGAATCACCGACCTATTCCAGGCCTCAGTTACCCGCTGGTTTGCTTCACTAAGAAAAGACTCAATACTGTTGGTGGTAGAATTAATTTCTCCATACCCAAATTCACTTCCATCTTGTTTTAACAAATCACGCACCTCTTGGCCTATGTTCATATGATCAAATTCCAACACAGCAGTGTCTGGCCTGGACTGTCCTTCCTCCTGTTGTTCATTTTTTACCAGTAGCTTGCTTTTTTCTCGACGGAGCGGATCAAGTGTTTTTTCGGAATTAATTTTAAAATTTTGACCAAAATAGGCCTCACCGTTTTCCATATATAAAAAATTAAGTTGTACCTTACATACTTAAATAAATGGTACCATACCCATAGACAAGAAGCAAAAAGCCTATAAAGCCTACATTTTAAACCACCATCGTGATACAATTTATCCACCTATTTCCCGCCCACCTATGTACCCTTATCTTGAAGTAACCGGAACACACCAACAGATTGGCGAAGCAATTGGTGAGCAATTCCGCACCGAAATTAAACGCTCGCTTGCACATCATTTTCGTAAAATAAAAATCAAAGACCCTCAGCTGCAACAAAATTTAGCCGCACTCACCCGCACCGCCACCCGATTTTTTCCCGACTTTATCCAAGAACTCCAAGGCATTGCCCGTGGATCAGGGCAGCTCTTTGAGCGACTTTTAATTTTTAGCTTCGAAGAAGAACTCCTCCCAGCCGAAAAATGTACCACCGTTGCTTTTCAAAACAAAACCGGAGTATTTTTTGGCCACAACGAAGACTGGAACATCCCCCTGGCGCTCTACATTATCAAAGCAAAACCCGTGGGCAAACCAGCTTTTATTGGAGTGGCCAACGCCGGACAATTTCCTGGCACTGTTGCCGGACTCAACGAATTTGGCATTGCCTATTCCGGCAATTCAATCGCAACCGCCTTGAACCCAAAAGGGCTGTCCAAAACATATTGTCTGCGATCATTTTTGGAAGCAACCAGTCTGGCCAAGGCGATTGATCGTGTTGCCCACCACCAACGAACCATCGGCAATAACTCGATTCTTGTTTCTGGTAAAGAAAAAAAGATTCTCAGCTTGGAATGGTCACCAACCGCTCTTCAGGCCATGCCCGAAAATATGGCAACCTGCCACACCAACCATTTTTTATCCAAGCGCCTTCTTCCGCACGAAACACGACGAAGTAATAATTCACCAATCCGCTACCATACGGCGCGTGCTTTTTTAACAACACAAAACCCTCAATCACTCAACGATCTAGCAACACTCCTTTCCAGTCATGCCCATGCTCCACAGTCAATCTGTAGACACGGAAAAACCCACACCCTTGCCTCAATTTTGATAGACGCTACCAACCTCACCCTATCCATTGCCGCGGGCCCACCCTGCTCCCACAAATACACCACCTACCCCCTCCTACCCTAAAATTGCTAAGATTAGCACCGCTTTATGCATGATTGACAAAACAGCGTTTCTGTGCTAAAATGGTTCATGATTACCTTTGTTTATGGAAACTTTCGGCACCACCGAAGAACCAGATACTGCAAAGAAAATTCAGCACAATCAAATAATTTTGTAACACAAAAATCACGTATTTTTGTGTTATTTTTTTCTACTTAACTTTATATGGAACAAAAAGAAAAAAAAGCTACCGAACAGCAAACTATTCTCTTGGTACACGCCATGAGCCCAGGGAAGAGGTTTGTGCTGCAAAAATTAAAAAAAATGGGGCTATACATTGTGTGTCTTTACAAAGAAAAAACCGAATGGGCCGAACCATACGTGGATCATTGGATTTTAGCCGACCTCCAGAACCACAAAGAATGTATCGAAGCAGTTAAAAAATATAATACTGAATTTCCTAAACGAAAAATTAAAGGCATCGTAACGTTTTGGGATGAAGCTGTGCTTCTTACGGCCCACCTTAATGATGCGTTTGGCCTAATCGGTATTCCGTATGCGATTGCCAAACAAGTAAAAAACAAATACAACTTTCGTGATTTTTGCTCCACTCACGGCATCCCCGCTCCCAAGCACCGACTGTTACGCAACAAAAAAGAGATTCTTGCTTTAGAAAAAGAACTTAAATATCCACTGGTAGTAAAACCAATCTACGGAGCTGCGAGTGCGTATGTGGTGCGTGTAAATAATCGTGCCGAGCTGATCGAAACGTATGATTATGTTAAAAATAACATCAAATCTTTTTGGTTAGCACCCGAATGGGAAAATTTTGATCTCCTGGTTGAGGAATATATTGACGGCGAAGAAGTGGACATCGACATTATTGTGCAGCATGGAAAAATAAAATTCCATTCCATTTCCGATAACTTTAACAAAAGCCGCAGCCGTTTCTTTGTAGACAGTGGCCAGGCGATCCCTTCCACATTGCCAGTTAAAGAACAACAAGCGCTGATTGACATGGCCGAAGAAACTTTGGAAAAACTGAACATCCAAAACGCGTGTATCCACTTCGAAGCCAAAGCCTCACCTCATGGTCCTGTACCCATCGAAGTTAACCTGCGCATGGGTGGCGACTACGTCTATTCCTATGTCAAAACTGCTTGGCACCTGGATTTGGTGGAACAATCTGCCAACATTGCGCTCGGCAATTTTATTAAAATCGAAAAACCAGAGACTCCCTATCGCTACATTGTAGGCTGGGACTTACAACCAGAATCAAGTGGCATCCTCGCTGAGTTAGAAATTGCACCAGAGCTCAAAAAGAAGCCCTACTTTGAAGAAATGCACATTAGCTACGAAATCGGCGACGCCATCCTGCGCCCACCGGAAGGCTACGAGAGTTTGGGATGGATTACCGTATCCGGAGAAAACAGCATCGACGCACAAGACAACTTGCAAGAAGCGCTCAGCCACATTACCTACAAAGTAGTCGAGTTTGACCAAGAATCGATGCTCGGCAAAACCAGTCGCCACGATCGCTTGTCGGCCGCCACGCTCAAAAAGGATTTTATTATCCAAGCGGCTAAGCTGGAAAAGGTGCGTCGTATTTCCCTTTCGGATCAACGCAAACTCCACATTGGCATTGTAGGCAACAAAACCCATTTTAACCCAGCGGAGGGCGAACGCTCTACCGTGGTCAAAGCAATTGAATCCGAACTGGAAAAACGCGGCTATCTAGTAAGCACACTCGACTTCAACTATTTTGAACAGGCCATGCTCCGCCTCAAACAAAGTGATGTCAATATTGTCTTTAACGTGGCCGAAGGGTTAAATAACAACGAGCTCCTCAAACCACAAGTGGCGGCTATTTTGGAATCAATCCAAATTCCGTTTACCGGTTCCAACTCGTTCACCATGGCGCTCTGCCAAGATAAAATCCGTACCAAAAAAATATTCCAATTTCATAATATTCCTACTCCGGCCTGGGACTATGCCTACAGTATCCACGACACTATTAATCCGGAACTTAAATTCCCGCTCGTGGTCAAACCCAGCAACACCGACAATTCGTTTGGCATCACCAACAGTTCGGTGGTAACCAACAAACGACAACTGGCGGCGCAAATTAAACATATCACCGAAGAGCTGGAACGCCCCGCACTGGTGGAAGAATATATTGAAGGTGATGAATACGAAGTTTCTATTCTCGGCAATAACAGCACCGACCTGCGCGTATTGCCATTATCCCGCCTTATTTTTGACAAAACTGCCCACGGCAAATGGTCCATCCATACGCGCAATGCCAAGGAGCACAATAAAAATCAATACAAGATTGCCAAAAATTTGAATCCAAAACTAGAAACACTCATCACCGAAATTGCCATTGATGCCTACAAAATCATGCAATGTCGCGACTATGGCCGTGTCGGTGTACGCGTGGACACCGAAGGAAATCCCTATGTACTTGAAGTTGACGCCAACCCACTCGTGAGCCACGACAGCGACCTTATGTATGCAGCCAAACTCACCGGCATGGACTTTGGGGCATTGATTGAAGAAATCATCAACGTGGCCATCCGTCGTTACCGCAGCAAAAAAACAATTTGGCCATAATAACCTCCAGCACTGGTATGGTACCGCAACTTGATTTTACGACTATCACCGACCTGGCGGAAGCAAAAAAATATTGGGACCTCCTGGTAAGTCCGGGAAGTATTTTTGATGATTGGAATTTTCGCTACTGTTTTTACAAATATTTCAATTATCCTATCATATTTATCGTGGGGTTCCACCAAATGCAACCCGTCGGACTCTTGGCGCTCCAGCGCAACACCGACTCCGCTTGCATTGAATTTTTTGGCGGAACATTTATGGAAAATAACCGCGTGTACTGCTTACCTGAAAATAGTGCTGTTGCCCCACAGTTTTACCAACACCTCAAAAAAGAAAAAAAAATATTACAATACATTACCCCCCAATTCGATCCAGAGCAGCACGGCCTCACTGTCCTCAACCATCTCTATTTTCTTCCTCTACAGGATTGGCAGAGTAGCCACGACTACCTCCAAGCCTCATTTTCTTCGGAAACACGCGGAAAAATGCTGCGAAAAATAAAAAAAATTTTACCCCACGATATACAAGTAACCCGCAATAATTTTTCTGACATTGAATTTCTTTTTCAGTATAATAAAAATCGTTTCCAAGAAGATTCCATGTTTCTGATGGCCCATCGCGAACAAATTTTTCGCGACCTACTTCACTTGCCTTTCTCTATTTTTCTTAATTCCTTTTTTCTTGACCACACACGGCAGGGTGTTGCGCTCGGAATAAAATATCTGGACGAATACGTGTTTATCAGCTACGGATTAAGCCCAGAAGCATTTCCAAATTTTGCCACGTACCTTAAAATGCATATTATCGATCAGGCAATCCAAGAACATGCCAAAACAATCAACGCATCTATTGGTGACTGTGGATGGAAAGAATCGTGGCGTTTTGAAAAAAGACCTCTCTTTATTTTAAAATCAACATAATTCACCGCCCTGTATGTCCCTACTCCACTCACAACTACCTGTTATTCGAGAAATAACTGACTTGACGGAAGCAAAAAAATATTGGGATCTCTTGGCAGAGCAACAAACTGTCTTTGATAACTGGGATTTTCGGTACTGTTTCTATAAATATTTTAACTACCCCCTTCATTTTATCGTGGGGTTTTTAGATGAGCAACCGATTGGACTCCTCCCCTTACAAAAAAATACCGACCAGGGATACTTGGAATTTTTTGGCGGGAGTTACATGGAAGACAACCGCGTCATGATTGTACCAGGATATGAAGAGCATGTTCCGAAATTTTTTTCCGAGATACACGAAACGGCAAAACTTGAATACATGCCTGGAGAACATGCTTTTATTGAGGCTCTTCCTGTAGAAGATTATAAATTTACGCTCCCGCTTGAAGGACTGCACAGCCATGAAGACTACACAGATCGTGACCTCACAGGAGAATTTAGAAAAAAAATACGAGCGGCGTATCGCAAAATGACCGAAATGGGTGTGCGGGTGGTACGAAACAACTTCACCGATATCGAGCTGTTGTTTTCCTACAACATCAACGCCTTCGGCGACCATTCGTCCTTTGTTGATCGGCCACACCAAAAAGAAATTTTTCGCGATTTTCTCAAACCACCATTTACCCCGATTCTTCTTACTTTTATCCTCAATGAAAAACCCATCGCTGTCTCTCTCGCATTGCTCAATGGAACTACCTACTCAAAAATAAATACCGGAACCGCTCCTGATGCTCCCAGCAATACCGGTACTTTTATTTCTCTCACCAACATCAACACGGCTATCGCTGCCGGAGCAAATCTTTACGATGTTTTTGTCGGCGACTACGGCTGGAAAGAACGCTGGCAATTTAGAAAAACTCCCACGCATATCTGGGAGCACGTCTAGGTTTTTACAAATCATCAATATCCCGTAAAAAACTCCCGGGCTTAAACGGTCGCAACGACTCGTCGGGAACATAGCGAACCTCGCTGTCGGTAGAAGTAGAAAAAACCGAGCTTGGTTTAATAAGGAGCGACCGATCTTCCACGTTTGATCCGCTAATCTCGCTCAAAAATGAACTAGGCACCATCAAACGATCCCCCCATCCATTGCCACCACCCATGGGGTACGTAAGATATAAATATCGTCGCGCGCGAGTAACGGCCACATAAAACAGACGGCGCTCCTCTTCTAACCCACTCTCCTCGGAAAGCGCCCGCTCATTGGGAAACGCACCGTCGTTGAGGCGGAGTACAAACACCACCTCCCACTCCAACCCTTTGGCCTGATGAATAGTGGAAAGCACAATTTTTTCCGCACCATCATATTTTTTATCACCCGGACGAAACGATTCTTGCAGACTGGCCTCAGCCACAAATTCTTCGAGCGACGAAAAAGTCGCAGCAAAATTGGCCAACTCTTTAATATCATCCTGACGATCCCGACTGTCGAGATATTCTGCATCCAGATAATCACGATACGAGCTGGTGAGCAGGGCAGTAGTAACTCCCGCAACCGAATGTGCTTCTGGCACAACACGCTCCCACACCGTTAAAAAATTCTGCCACCCGGCGCGTGCCTTTTCGGACAATACATCCCCTACAGCAACCAATGCCGCCATGTCGCGCGTTGCTTCGGCTGGCAAACGTTTTACCGAGGCGATAATTTTTTCTGCCGCCGCTGGACCAATACCTTCCTCGTGCAACAGCAGGCGTTGCCACGAAACAGAATCTTTGTGATTCACGAGCAAACGAATAAATGCCAACACATCTTTAATATGCGCCCGCTCCAAAAAGCGCACCCCGCCCCGATAGTCATAGGGAATTCCGGCCCGAGTTAATACCAACTCTAATCGCTCTGAATGGCTGGCCGCTCGAAACAAAACCGCAATTTCTTTAGGAGGAATTCCGAGTGCTAACTTTATCTCAATCTGTTTCACCACATATTCCGCCTCTCCCGCTTCGTCCAGGAGTGGCTGAATAATAGGCGCTTCTGCACTCGGCAATATGGCTCGCAACTGTTTCGGAAACTGCTCACGATTATTGGTAATCACGTCGTTGGCCACCGACAAAATCTCGGGACTGGAACGGTAATTTGTTTCGAGACGAAAAATTTTGGCATCAGAATAATCAACGGTAAATGATAAAATATTTTGAATATCCGCCGCTCGAAACGAATAAATACTTTGTGCATCATCGCCCACTACTAAAATATTTCGCTGTTTGACCGCTACTAACTTAATAATATCTGCTTGCAGTCGGTTGGTATCTTGATACTCATCAACCAACACATATTGAAATTGATTGCCGTAGCGCTCGCCAAACTCTGGCAATCGAAACAAGTCCCGTGTAAACCAAAGTAAATCATCAAAATCCAATACATTATTGGCCTGTTTCTCAGCGGCATAGGCCCGCGCCACCACTTCGATGGTAGGGATAATATTTTCCCACGTCGCAAATCGAGCACCAACCACTTCGGCCAAGTCACGCCCGGCATTTCGCGCAAAACTAATCATACCGAGCAACACCCGCGGTGTTGGAATTTTGATTCCTGTCGGGATAGAAGCGGCTTTTACGGCGCGCTTCATTATGGCCGAACTGTCTTCAGAATCAAGCACCACAAAACCAGGCACCAGCCCAACCGCAGCCGCATGACGACGCAGTAACCGATAACAAATATGATGAAACGTCCCAGCCCACGGCAACGGTGTGGTCATCCCGGTTAACCCCATCACTCGCTGCACCATCTCCCGGGCTGCTTTGTTGGTGAATGTTACCAACAAAATCTGATCGGGTTTAACTCCCTGTGCCAATAAATGAGCCACCCGATAGGTGATAGTGCGCGTTTTCCCACTTCCCGCACCAGCCAACACCAAACACGGCCCGTTGCCCTCAAGCACTACCTGCCGCTGTTCTGTATTTAACGCCTGCTCTAAATCAACCATATTGTAATGGCGGTGCGGGTGGTTCGAATGAATCACTAGATTTAGGGTCGGATTCACCAGTTAACATCCGTGCCACTTGCCGAATACGTTCTGCTTCGCGCTCCACCGTGTCACCGTCATATTCCCCCGCGTGGGCCGTAACTCCCGCGTACACCGGCGCCCGTTGATCTAGGTGCATGTTAAAAATAAAACCATCACCCTCCTCTTTAATATACACATGAAAACGTGGGTACAAATCACCATGCAACCGACGCACATAGCTATATTCCCCTTCGCGCCGATTAAACAACTGCCCATAGCCGGAACGGCGGACAAGTTTCACCGCATCAAGATCAGCTGATTTTTTGAAATGAATTTGCATACAGGACAATAATAGCAGATTTAGGGGATAAGTAAATGAGTGCTTACCACTCTCTTACCACTGCACTTATCCACATAACACCTTGACAAAAAGGCTAAA
>CAYTMT010000001.1:19201-21960 GCA_964439095.1 uncultured Gammaproteobacteria bacterium
TACCACTCTCTTACCACTGCACTTATCCACATAACACCTTGACAAAAAGGCTAAAAAACCTTATATTAAACAGTTCTTAGTCCTAGCTAAGAACTGTTCTGGCCAGGCAATCCACCCACCCCACGGAGGTGCTGTTATGATGAAGACCTACGGAGAAACCTGCAACATGCGCCAGACCGCCAAACGCGAAGTCTGGAGAATCGAACCCCCGTCAAAAAGGGCTGCAGAACGACCTGCTTCAAACACCTGCGGCACCGCGCCAGGCAGGAAGCCCAGGCGCAAATCTTGCGGGAGCTGAAAGAACTCTCCTAACCAGAGCTCTTTCCCTCCCATCCGACCCGTCGCACCATGCGGCGGGTCTTTCTTTTTTCATTGACGGCACCACTGTTTTTAGCGTACAATATCGGTAATTCTCTGTATTTTTATGAAACGATTTGAAGCTATTTTTGCCTTTCTCCAGCTACCGATCGACTTCTTTTTGTTGATTGCCGCTGGTATCACCGCCTACTACGTACGTTTTTCACCCCTCGCCCAAAGCATCCGGCCTGTTTTATTTAATCTCCCCTGGAACAAATTTCTCCCCGCACTCATTGCTACCGCTCTTAGCTGGATTATCCTATTTGCCATTAACGGCCTGTACCACACCAATCCCAACCGCAAACTAGCCAAAGATATCACTCGCGTCATCATGGCCTGCTCCACTGGTTTTGCTGGTATCACCATCTACGTTTTTTTCGCACTCCAAAAATTCGATTCTCGTTTTTTGGTGTTAGTGGGCTGGATTATCGCCATGCTCTATATTGTTCTCGGACGTATCGCACTCCGCTTAACAAAAATTTTCTTCTACAGCCAGGGTCTTGGTCTTCGCTGCGTCGCCATTATTGGCACCACTCCCGAAAGCAAAGAACTGGCTTCCTTTGTACACACCCATCCTGGACTTGGATACGCCGTGCTGCACGAAATCCCTGAATTCAATACCTCGGCCGAAGCACTGCTGGCCGCACATCTTCCTGATGAAATTATTTTCACCAACCTCATCGGTAACCGCACCGAAGCAGAACGTGCGATTGAATTTGCCAACGACCATCATATTGTTTTCAAATATTCTGCCGATCTATTTTCCACATTGGCTGGAAATATGACCGTGGCCACTATCGCCGGAATTCCCATTGTAGAAATTCGTCGCACCCATTTGTCGGGGTGGCACGAGATTCTCAAACGCGGATTTGATATTGTAGGGGCGATAATATTAATTATTATTACTTTCCCCCTCACTATCATCGCTACTACCGGCACCATACTCGAGACAGGCTGGCCAATCATATATCGCAGCGAACGAGTGGGTAAAAATGGCCGCCTCTTTTTTATGGCCAAGTTTCGTTCTATGTTTCAAAAAGATTGCACCGGCCAACAATTCGGAACAGCTGGCGAACAAGCACTCCATTACGAAACCAAACTGATTGCCACCCGCAGCGAAAAAAAAGGACCAGTCTACAAAATAAAAAACGATCCACGAGTGACTCCTTGGGGAAAAATCCTCCGTCGCTGGAGCTTAGACGAACTCCCACAGTTCTGGAACGTGCTTAAAGGTGATATGAGTTTAGTTGGACCACGCCCTCATCAACCACGCGAAGTTGCCCAATACCAGCATGGCCACCACATTGTTTTAGCCATCAGACCAGGCATTACCGGTTTATCCCAAATATCTGGTCGCAGTGACCTGAGTTTTGAAGATGAAATTAACCTAGACACATTCTATATTGAACACTGGAATATCTTACTCGACCTGATTATTCTCCTCAAAACACCACTGGTGATTATCAAAAAAACCGGTGCTTGGTAACCTTGTTTATGAAAATCGCGTTAGTCCATGACTATCTCGCGCAAGACGGAGGGGCAGAACGCGTACTAAAAGCAATGCATGAATTGTGGCCAGCAGCCCCAATTTTTGTGCTTTTCCACGACCGAAAACACATCACTAATTTTACCGATGCCGAAATTAGAGAATCGTTTTTACATCGCTTCCCTTTTATTACCTCCCATTACCAGTGGTACTTGCCGGCTATGCCTCTTGCTACCGAACATCACGAACTCAAAGATTTTGATGTAGTGCTCTCCTCGGCCAGCGCCTTTGCCAAAGGAGTATTGACCCAACCCGAAACACTCCACATTTCATATTGTCACACCCCCACTCGCTACCTGTGGTCTGACAGCCAAGAATACATTGCTGAATTACGCTATGGTTCGCTCATAAAACGCCTTCTGCCCCCGTTTATTCATCGCTTGCGCCTGTTTGATAAAATGAGCGCTGATCGCGTGGATCATTTCATCGCCAACTCTCGCACAGTAGAACGTCGCATTACTAAGTATTATCGCCGACCTTCAATAATTATTCACCCACCTGTTGATGTTGATGATTTTACCCCTAGCAATACGCTCCACGATTATTATGTTGCAGGCGGTCGTCTAGTACCATACAAACGACTTGACATTGTTGTCTCAGTGTTTAACCGCTTGCGACTTCCCCTTAAAATTTTTGGCATCGGCCCCGAACTCACTGCACTTAAACGTCATGCCCGTACTAATATCGAATTTTTGGGACGCATTTCGGACGAAGAAAAATCAAAACTATTCCAACACGCCCGAGCATTTATCCACCCACAGCTTGAAGATTTCGGCATCACCCCCATCGAGGCCATGGCTGCAGGACGACCGGTTATCGCTTACGAATCGGGCGGCGCCACTGAAACAATTATCCC
>CAYTMT010000001.1:21970-38397 GCA_964439095.1 uncultured Gammaproteobacteria bacterium
AAACTGGAATATTTTTTCCCCACCAAACCTGGGAATCACTCCTCGAAGCAGTGATTCGCTTTAATGCCACTGCCTGGGACAGCACAACCATCCACCATCACGCCAAACAATATCATGTAAACATTTTCAAACAACAACTCAAAGATTTTGTTGATGCGCGCTATCAAGAATTCACCTCTACTCAATCCTATGGCCACCATCGCGATTGATCTACGACCACTAGCCACCCCATACCGGACTGGCATTGGCGAATATACTGCTCAGGTAGTTTCTGCGCTCTTGCAAACACAAACCACGCACACATTTGTGCTTCTTACCACCGGTTTCACCCTCTCCATTCCCGAACTGGACCACTGGCGCACACTACCTCATGTAAAGCACGTCCACATCCCCCTCCCCAACAAAATCATCAACATGTTTATCGCTATCGGGTTGCCAATTTTTCTTGATATAATCATCAAAAGATACTTTGGCTACTCGATCGATTTATTTTTTTCACCAAACTTTGGCTTTACGCGCCTTTCCCCACACGTACCACACGTACTCACGGTGCACGACCTTTCTTTTGTTTTTTTCCCACAATTTTTCTCCCAAAAACAATATTACTGGCACACGGCTATCCGCGCAAAAAAACAATGTCAGACCGCCACCCACCTCATACCTCTTTCCGAAAACACGAAACGTGATTTAATCCAAACACTCGCCATTCCGCCAAAAAAAATAACGGTTGTGTACCCGGGATCACCCACCACTGATATCACACCAAACGAATCATTGATCACTACCGTTCGTAACCAATACCATCTTCCCGAAAAATTTGTACTTTTTTTGGCAACCATCGAACCGCGCAAAAATATTCCCGCGCTCATTACGGGGTGGGAGATGTTCTGCGCCCAAAACCCCAACCACTCCGCCTGGCATCTAGTAATTGCCGGCGCTCCGGGCTGGAAAAACGCTGCTGTTTTTGCCCAAGCCAAAAAATCACCTCTCCACAATCGTCTTCATATTATTCACTACGTTGCTGCCGAACACAAAACAGCACTCCTCCACTTGGCGAGCGTGGTAGTTTACCCCAGTTTCTACGAAGGGTTTGGATTCCCAGCGTTAGAAGCCATGGCCGCTGGAACACCCGTGATTGTTTCCGATCGATCATCACTCCCCGAAGTGGTTGGCGAGGCAGGGATGTACATAAATCCCCACCGGCCAGCAGAAATCGCCGAAGCGCTTGCTGTTATTTACTCCTCAGAAGCTACACGTCAAAAAATGATTGCTTTCGGTATCAAAAAAACTGAGCAATTTTCTTGGGAAAAAACAGCTCAGAATTTATTAGCGGTATTTGACCAAACAATTTCCTCACATCACATATAACCAAGAAACCATGCCCCGAGAAGGAGGATGGTTATGAAAATCAGACTGATTATGGTAGTCCAGGCCACCACGTTGGAAACAAGGGTGTTGGTGTAATCTCCCATGATACGTTTATTATTCACAATCTTCATTACAAAAATCAAAATAAACGGAAGAAGAATGCCGTTAACATTTTGCGACAACACCATAATGCCCACAAGTGAAATACCGGGAATCAATACCAATGCTGCTGGAAACACGAGTGCGCATAAAATAATACTATAAAACTCTCGTCCATTTTTCCACGTGGTATCAAAACCTGATTCCCAACCAAACGCTTCACAAATTGCATAAGCCGTAGCAACAGGCAGGATACATGCCCCCAAAAATGAAGCTGAGAAAAGCCCAAAACCAAACAACAAGCCAGCAAATTTACCAGCCAACGGCACAAGCGCCATGGCCGCGTCTCCAGCGTCGGTAATGTGAATGCCGTGAGGAAATAATACAGTCGCTGTACTAATGATAATAAAAAAACTAATAAAATTGGTGAGAAATGCCCCAAAATAAATTTCCATTTTTGACAGATTGTAATGTTTCATGTCGACCCCTTTATCAACCACATATGACTGAATAAAAAATTGGCCCCACGGTGTAATAGTAGTACCGATGAGCGCAATCATTGTAGTCAAAAAAGCAGCATTCCATGTGACTGTTGGCGTTACCAGACCCTGCACTGCAGCTGAAAAATTGGGATGGACAATAAAACCATTGACGATGTATACGATATAGAATAATGATAAAATTAAAAAGATCCGTTGTGTTGCTCGAAATGACCCTTTATACAAAACAAGCCATACAATACTCGCCATGATAGGCACTACCAAATATTTACTCCACCCAATCAACGAAAAAGAAGCGGCAAATCCAGCAAACTCAGCTGAAATAGTACTCAAATTAGCCACCAACATCAGGAGCATGACAAACATGGTCCATGACACGCCAAAATTCTCTCGAATTATCCCAGCTAATCCTTGGCGAGTTACCATACCAATACGTGCACCAATTTCTTGAGTCACTGCCAAGGCAAACGTAATAATAAAAAGCACCCATAACATGGAGGTGCCAAAATGCGCACCCACCACCGAATAGGTGGCAATACCACCCGCATCGTTGTCAGCATTGGCAGCAATAATCCCTGGACCGATCACGCTCCCCAACACCAGAATACGCCGCCACCAACGGGAAAATCGAGAACTCATACAATTATGCCTTAGGGGTTATCTGCCGCATTACATCATCAATCGTCACTACTCCTAACAAACGATTTTTTTTATCCACCACTGCCGCAGTATACAAATCATATTTCGTCATCACGTTCATAATTTCTTGCAACCCGTAGTGTGGTTTAAGCGTGGTGAGATGCTGTGCTTTTTTCATAATATCTCGAAGTGGTTGGTCTGCTCGAGAAATAATCAAACGACGAGCTGAAACAGTACCTCGAAAAATACCTTGCTTATCCGTTACATACAAAAACAAAATAGACCTAAGCGATGGCGACAGTTCCCGCACCGCTTCCACTGCCTGAGTCACCGTCCAGTCCGGTTCAGCACTCACAAAATCCAATGTCATTAGTCCTCCGGCTGTATCATCGGGATAAGTGCTTAATTTTTTCACCTGCTGCAAACGTTGCTCTGGCATCACTGCTAAAAAACGTCGTGCCTCGTCTTGTGGCAAGGCTTGTAACAAATCAGTCACCTCATCAACTGACATTTTGGTTAAAATTTCAGCTGCCCGTTCTGGGCCTAGATAACGAATGATAATTTTTTGTAAACGAAGATCCATTTCTTCAATAACACTCGCCGCTTGTTTTGGGCCAAGAGACCCTACTAGCTTGGTTCCATGTTTAAAATTAAGATCTTCAATAATGTTAGCCAAATCAGCTGGGTGCAGTTTGGCTAAATTTTTTCCCAACGTATCTATTTGTAAACTTCCTTTCACTCGTTCAGTTTTGCTCCAATCAATTACATTTACCGACATCCAATTAAACGCATCAACCCACGTCAACCCCATACGCCGCAATAGCCCCTTAACGCTAATATCAATACCCAAAACACACATCTGTTCTTTAAAAAGCCCAATCTGCAAATCGTTTACCCGTACCACGCGCACCCCCGCCACATCTACAATCTGCTGATCCATCACATCTTGATCTAGATACAACTTCCCCTCTCCTGGAGAAACAATTTCTAGATGTTTTTCGAGTGTGGTGAGTGAAATTTCGTTTGATCCAAGCGATTCCACAAAACGATACGGAATACACTTGTTTCCTTTTTTAGTTTTAACCAACAAAAAATCCAAAGGGGAATATACACCAACTTTGGATTCAACCAACACGTCCTCCAGCCGCCCAATTACTTGGTCGGCCGTATCCTTAACTTTACTCCCAATTAACTGGCTCAAATAGAGCATACGCAAAATTGAAACTCGAATTATCGTCAGTATACGCTAAAATAAAAAAACGAGCAACTTTCGCCCTAACAAACTTTGACGATCAACACAGCAAATGATACAATAAAATGGCTGAAATAAGCTATATTGTATGCGCATTGGTATTGACGCTCGCATGTACGGGCCCAAACAAGGTGGCCTGGGACGATATATTGAACAACTTGTTGCGGAACTAGAAAAAATTGACACCACCAACGAATATGTGGTGTTTTTATGTCGCGCCAATTGGGAGGAGTATTCCCCAAATAATCCCCACTTTACCAAAAAATTAGCCGACATTCCATGGTACGGTTGGCGCGAACAACTCCAATTTGCCCAAATTTTAGGTCGAGAACATGTCGACCTGATGCACTTCCCCCACTGGAATGTGCCCATACTCTACGGCTGTAAATTTATTGTTACCATCCACGATCTTATCTTGATCCACCACCCAAACCGCCGTGCCAGCACTCTTTCTTGGCCTATATATATCCTCAAATACCTCGCCCACCGGTTAGTCCTGTTCTCTGCCCTTCACCGAGCAGAACATATTTTGGTTCCTACCAAATTTGGCAAACAAGATCTACACAATACGTTAAAAATCCCGACAGATAAAATTACCGTTACCCCACTTGCCACTACCATACACTCCTCTCCTCATGAAAAAACTAGCGGAATACTGACCAAACACCACATTACCACACCCTACGCTCTCTATGTCGGTGCAGCGTATCCTCATAAAAATTTAGAAAGATTGACAACGGGATGGAGGATGGCCCAAGAAAAATTACCCATCAAGCACACCTTAGTATTAGCAGGTCGAGCCGGCTATTTTTACCGCCGCCTCCGCAACACTGCCCATCCAACAGCCCACATTGTGTTCACCAACCTCGTCCCCGATGCTGATTTGGCAGAATTATACCAAAAGAGCAGTCTTTATATTTTCCCCAGCCTATACGAAGGCTTTGGCCTGCCGCCATTAGAAGCAATACAATATAATGTACCGGTAATTTCTTCACAGGCCAGTTGTTTGCCAGAAGTTCTACAAAATGCCGCCCTATTTTTTGATCCCGAGTCCCCTTCCAAAATTGCCGACGCGATAATTCGCGGACTTTTTGACGAATCGCTCCGATCCGAACTTCGTCGTAACGCCAAACAACTGCTACCTCACTACTCCTGGCACAAAACAGCAGGACTAACACGTGATATATACCAAAGATTTGCTTGACTTTTTTACAAAACCTACCTCCAAAATACTAAAAATGACCGCCACCCATCACGGTTATTTTTTTAAGCGATCTTATCCACAACAAAGACAAAAAAGATCAAAAAAACACATGCATCCCAAGTCAAAATAGTGTATAATATCTGTATTCAACATAGAAAAAACCATGAGCAGAACTACCAAACGTCCACAACTCCGCATGTGTTCATTTTGTCAACAAGTTGGGCATAACCGCTCAACCTGTTTCTATTTTAAATCAAAACCAACTAGTGCTCCTGACACCACCACAACACCAGTTGTACAAACAGCTCGCCAACCAATCAAATTTTTTGTCCACCACGTTCCTCACACCCCACCTACGTCCCCTCATATAGTAAATTTACGTGAACACAAAGAAGATATTTGGAGCTTAATAGACACCGCTGCAGCCCCAACCAATAACACCACGTTGTTTCATTCCTACCACCAAAATACTCAGGCTAAACCAGTAATAGAAAAATTGATTGCCAAACCTTCGGCGCTTCCTACCAAAAAAACCCCAGAATTACTGGCAGAAAAAAACCATACCCCCCCTGGCACAAATACCCCTTCTGCTCAACCAACCAAACTACAACCTAAAATTACTTTTCTACAACTTATCCAAAATAAAATTTACACCGCTCAATGCGCGCTCACTACTGGCAAAAATTATATACACAGCTCTTGCGGAGCAGTATGCCAAAGAATTGACACCGCCATTCGACAGGCATTTCCGTGGAAGCGATTAGCTACCGGTTCTATTGTGGCAGCCTTGGTGTTCGTGCTCCCCACCCAAGGATCAACCTATTATCACCGCCTTGAAACTACTAGCACGGCCATCACGTCCCAAAGCACCGACGGTTTCAGCGCGCTCAAAGATTCTACTGCTGCGCTCTTTCAATCCGACCTCGATACAGCATCAACTTCACTCACCCGTGCGGTTACTAATTTTGGAGGAGCAGTACAACTGATGGACAAAAATTTTCAAGTTTTACAAACTGTAGCCAGTTTTATCCCTGGAATTAGTGGGGCGGTAGAAAGCCGTCAAGCACTCGTTCGCACTGGACAAGAACTAGCATTAGGGAATAGCGAAGTGTTGACCGCACTCACCATGTTGCAAAAACAACCAGAGGCCACATTCGGTGACAGGCTCACTATTCTCCTCGATAAACTCAAAAATACCCTCCCGCACTTTACTAACGCGGAATCATATCTCGCCACCGTTAATCCGAACGTTATCCCCACAGAACACCAGCAACAATTCCAAGAATTTCGCGTGGTTTTCTCTGCCATCACCAACGATATGCGCCACCTGGTCGAGACAGGCACTGTCCTCAAAGATGCGCTAGGAACTTCAGGGGTCCGCCGTTACTTGTTAGTTTTTCAAAACCCAGCAGAAATGCGCGCTACTGGAGGATTTTTGGGCAGTTTTGCAGTGGTCGATATAGAAAACGGTGCTATTAAACACTACGAAATTCCTCCTGGCGGAACCTACGATGTACAAGGACAACTCGACATCAACGTCGAACCACCAGCACCACTCTTGCTTCTTAACAAACGCTGGGAAATGCAAGACGCTAACTGGTTCCCAGACTTTGCGGAAAGTGCTAAAAAAATTGCCTGGTTCTATCGTCACAGTCGCCATGTTACCATAGATGGAGTCGTTGCCATCAACGCTCCGGTACTAGAACGAATCCTGAGTATCCTCGGTCCTATTACCGATGATAAGAGAAACATCACCCTCACTAAAACTGATGCTCTGAATACCTTACAAAGAATCATTGAGGATGGGCCAGATAAAAAAAACAACAAACCAAAACAGGTCCTTTCTGATGTGGGAGGAATAATCGCTGAACGACTTTCTCGGCTTTCTAGCGATGATTTATGGCCACTTCTTATTACCATTGAAGAAGCTCTTTCCGAAAAAGATATTCAACTCTATTTCACAGATCCTTCCACTACACAACTAACTGATAGTTACGGTTGGGGTGGACGCCTTCTTTCGACGCCTTCGACCACCGACTATCTTATGGTAGTTAACACCAACATTCAAGGGCAGAAAAGCGATATTCGTATCGTACAAAAAGTAAGCCACCAGACAGTGGTACAAGACGACGGGTCCATTATTGATACCGTAATTATTTCACGCACCCACACTGGTAATTCGGCCGAAAATCTCTATGGCGCCCCAAACATTGACTATATTCGTGTTTACACACCACAAGGTAGCACCCTGCTTTCCGCAAGCGGATTTACCTGGCCAGATGAGCGTAAATTTAAAACTCCCGAATCCTGGTATTCCAAAGATACTGACCTGACCACAGAAGAACAAGAAATTTCTCTTGACCCAATTTCTGGTACCCGCATTACCAACGAATTCAACAAAACCGCTTTTGGCAACTGGATTATTACTGCCCCCGGAGAAACTACCCAGGTACAGTTTACCTACCGATTACCGTTCCGTCTTTTTGAAAACAACGTAGACAACAACCGTTTACTCACCAAACTTTTCTTTGCAGACCCTTCGAGCGCACGCTTAAGCACCGTAATACAACGCCAATCCGGAGCGGATAGCCAATTCGAAAATCAAACTATTTTCCCGAACGGCTGGCTTCCTTCCTGGAAAGAAGGGGAGGACGTAGATCTCGCCAACAATGGATTTACCATCCCCAATAAACCACTTACGCATGATCTTGTTTTTGGGGCAGTGCTCAAAAAAATAACCAAATAAATTATGACCAAAGAACCAATTCCTGAATTCTCCAGCCAGCCCATTCTCCGAAAAAATGGAACAAAAATAAAACCAGAAAAAACAGTCACTTCTGGACTCAGCGAGTCATTATCTGCTATCTACCAAAACTCAAATGGCACCATGCCAGATATGAAAAATATTATTATGAAAAAATCTAACCCACTTTTTCGTTTTTTTATTTCCCTCTTGGTTATTGGCACTCTCATGGCCAGCGCTGCTTGGGCTGGGTTCTTTTTTTGGGCAGGTGCCAACAGTGGATCCACCGATACTGTGGCCCTTCATTTTGAAGGCCCAACCACAGTGGCCTCTGGAGCACCACTAACCGTTAGCGTAGTCATTAAGAACGAACAAAAAAATTCTATTGCCAACACCATTCTTACCCTCTCTTACCCGCCTGGATTTGTTTTTTCTTCCAGCTCTCTCCCTGCAGCCAATATTGGGCATACCGAATGGCGTCTTGGTAATCTCCTCCCCTACGAAGAACGAACACTCTCAATTAGCGGCGCACTTTTTGGTTCGACCTCCTCAGATACACCATGGCGAGGAACAGTCCAATATCGTCCTTCCAACTTCAGTTCCGATCTTAGACAAATTGCCACATTCTCACCCACCGTTATTGGCGCTTTTTCCGGACTCTCTGTCAGTGGCCCAGATAAAATCACCGCAGGCGGAGAAGCTGAGTTTATTTTAACACTTGACCAAACCACACTCGACCCCAACCTTCCATTAGATATCTTCCCGCGTCTCCCCGCCTCTTTTCACCTTACTTCTTCAACACCCGCACTTACTCCTAACGGAGTCTGGATGATCCCCCCGCGAATTTCCACCTCCTCACCATCAAATTTTCCCGCTCTAATATTCCGAATACGCGGAACTCTCGGTGGCAATATTACTGAGTCAGTTACCTCTAGCTTTGCTCTTTCCCAAACAGCACTCCAAGGCAACCGCATTTTGCTTGGCACCAGTGAAATACGCACACGTCTGATCCAAAACGGCGCGGGGCTTACAATGACGGTAAACGGTAATACTGATAATTTTTCTACTATCCCCGGGGATACACTCACTATTGTTGGCCATTTTAAAAACACCAGCACGAGCACTATTAAAAATGCTACTATCTCCCTATCCTTTGATGCCCCTGCCATCCAAAAACAAAGTCTTCTTGGCTGGAACGAAATCACTGATCCGGCAGACGGTGACATAAAAGGAACTCAAATAAGCGACATTCGTCGCACCGGAAGTATTACCTGGACATCAAAACACATCCCTGCTTTAGCCACTCTTAAGCCAAACGATGACATTGCTTTTACAGTAAAAATTCCCATCCGAGATAGCACCAAAATTGATTTAAGTGCCGTGGCTGAAAACACTATCACCATTAATACCGAAGCTTCCTTTGTTGACAAAAACAATGTTAAACAAAACACGATAGGGAGTTTTCTGACCGTAACACTTAATTCAGATACTCAATTTTTAACCAGCCAACAAACAGGCAACACAGCTGGATTAGAGACCCGCGCTATTCATTGGCAAATATTAAATCATTACCATAGCCTCAAAAACATCACCATTACTGCTGACGTTTATGGGGATGTTTCTTTCTTGCTTACCAGGACCCCCGATATTGGCACAATTGCTTTTGACACAAAAACAAAAAAAATTACTTGGGAGATTTCTGATCTTGTCACCCAAAAAGATGCCACTGACGCTCTTTTTAACTTGACACTAAACAAAAAAAATCCAACCCAGGCAACATTAATTTCTAAACCCCGCATTGAAGCGACCGACGCTGAAACTAACGAACCAATCCATATATTTGGCGAAGAAACAAAACTACTTCCTTAATATCCTTGCGATAAAAAACACTCCACTAACTGTTCCATTGCACTTTCTTCGGACACCCAGGTAATCTGGGTGTCTTTTTTGAACCAGGTGAGCTGGCGTTTGACGTATTGGCGCGTGCTCTGAGTAATTTTTTCTATTGCTTCTAATTCACTCATCTCTCCCCGCAGAACTGCGTTCATTTCGCGGTAGCCAATACCGCTCATGCTCGGCAAAGTAAGTGCAAGACCTTGGCGTAATAATTCTTCTGTTTCTCCTCTTAAACCTTCCCCAACCATTCGCTCTACCCGCGTAGCAATACGCGCAAACAACTCCGGTAATGGCACGGAAACCCCAATGCGGAGTGCCTGATACGGTGATTCGGAACGAGTTTGTTGGTGTATAAATGATTTGCCAGTTATCAGAGCCACTTCGAGCGCACGTAATACACGACGTGGATTTTTACAATCAATTACTTCTGCGGATTCAGGATCAACCGCGTGCAACCGAGCGACCAAATCAATAAGCGGCAGTGCCTCGAGCGAACGGCGTAATTCTGGTTGCGGTGCTACACTGGGAATGTCTATACCATCAAGCAATGCTCGAATATATAATCCTGTGCCCCCCACTATCAGCGGTATTTTTCCACGGGCAATAATTTTTTCTACTAATTCAGTGGCCTGACGCTTAAAATCTGTAACAGTAAATTCTGTATCTGGATTTACTATATCAATCAGATGGTGTGGAATGCCTTCTATCAGATATGCCTGTGTGCCGTCCGCGAGTATTGTCCATTCCCCTGGTGGCTTGGCAGTCGCAATATCCATCCCCCGATATATCTGCCGCGAATCGGCCGAAATAACCTCACCCCCAAACTGGCGCGCCAAAGCAATACCCCAGGCTGTTTTACCCGAAGCCGTTGGCCCCACGATGGCGATAATTTTTGGTTTGGCCACAAACAATTTTATAAGAATATGCCCATATTTTAGCTTACTTTAGCTAATTGTCAACAACCCTATGATTGACAAAAATACTAATTCATGGTATTTATGCTATATTCTCACGTCATTCCGACAGTGATAACTCACTGGCGCAACCATGCCAGTTAATGCTCTTTTCCAACTATCCGCGGAGGATCAGGAAGGATGAAACATGTCTCTCGCCACCTGCGCGTCTGGATCGACCTCGCTGGTCTAGCCAGGCTCGCCGTCGTCTTCACAGCCTACTTTGTAGCGTGGATGATCTGGAAAATCATCCAGCGCCTGAGAGGCAAAACATAACGCCGTCCTGGTTCATCACCGGACGGCGTCACTATTTTTATCCTGTTATTTTTCTACGCGCGTTCTTTTATTTCTCGCTGAATTTTTTGCACAAACTCATCTTTGGTCATTGATACTTGATCTTTCTCACCGCGCACGCGCACCATCCACGGTTCGCCAGCCAATTCTTTGTCGCCTACCACCACCACATACGGAATTTTTCTACCAGATGATTTGCGGATTTTATTACCAATCGTTTCATCAGCATCATCCACTTCCACTCGCACATCCAAATTGCGCAACTCCACGGCCAAGGCCTGCGCGCCTTCGGCATGTTTGCTCGACACTGGAGCTAGCAACACTTGCACTGGTGATAACCACAGTGGCCACACACCAGCATAATGCTCAATCAAAAAAGCGGTAAAGCGTTCGTGCGTAGAAAGTGGCGCGCGGTGAATTACAAACACTTCTTCATTTTTGGCTCCGGTCTGATCCACATATTCCAGGCCAAAACGTTTCTTGGCGGCAAAATCTAACTGCACAGTAGACATTGTTTCCTCACGGCCGATAGCCGACTTAAATTGCACATCTACTTTTGGACCGTAAAACGCGGCTTCGTCATCTACCTCCACAAACTTTACTTTCATCTCGGTTAGCACATCACGCAACACCGCTTCGCTGTATTCCCAATTGGCTGGCTCGTTAATATATTTATCCGTGTGTGCCGGACTCCACTTGGATAACCGGAACCAATAATTTTCTAACCCAAAAATGCAGAAATATTCCATGATCATTTCCATCACTGCTTTGAATTCGGTTTTAATTTGATCTTTGCGACAATAGATGTGTGCGTCGTTCATAGCGAGCGCCCGTACCCGAAGTAATCCAGCTAACGCACCTGATAATTCATTACGATAGCATTCGCCATATTCCGCCACGCGCAAAGGCAGGTCGCGATAACTGCGTGGGGAATGAGCATAAATAGCATGATGATGCGGACAATTCATGGCCTTGAGGTAATAGGTGCCATCATCCATCACCATGGCCGGATACATACTATCTTTGTAATACGGTAAATGACCAGAGGTTAAATACATTTCTTCTTTGGCCATGTGCGGCGTGCGCACGCGCACATAACCGGCCTGCTTTTCTTTTTCTTTGGCCAGCGCTTCTACGGCATCACGAATAATTGTGCCATTAGGGAGCCACATGGTGAGCCCTTTACCTACCCTATCATCAAAGAAAAACAATTCCTGCTCCGCGCCAATACGACGATGGTCGCGCAATTTTGCTTCTTCTAACATTTTCAAATGTTCAGCTAATTCTTCGCCAGTGGCAAACGCAGTGCCGTAAATACGCGTCAACATTTTATTTTTTTCACTCCCGCGCCAATAGGCTCCAGCCAATGAAAGCAATTTAAAATGAAGTAATTCTTTACTTGGGTTTTCCGTATGACCACCACGGCACAGATCGGTAAAACTACCACAGTTGTAAAACGTAAGCGTTTGCCCGCTGGCAGCAAACTCTTCGATGAGCTCTAGTTTATACGGATTGTCCTTAAAAAACTCTTTGGCCTCCTCTACCGACACCTCGCGATGCGTAAACTCGGTCCAACCGGGCACCAAATCAAACATTTTCTTTTCAATCTTGGCCAAATCCGCCTCGGATATTTTTTCATCGCCAAAATCAAAATCATAATAAAACCCAGTTTCAATAGCCGGACCAATCGTGCGTTTGGCGTTGGGATATAATTTTCGCACTGCCGCGGCCAGTAAATGCGCGGCCGAATGGCGCAGATGCTCTAATTTTTCATTGTCCATATTATATAACGTCACACCCGCCACACGCGGGATCTGATTAAATAAATTATGTTATTTTTTCTTAAATTGTTTCTTTTCCCAATTCTCCCGCATAATCGCCATCATCACTTCATCAGAAAACTTTTTTGTTACCGTGTTCCAGCTATGTTGCCGGCGTATCCCCTCTATTATAAACCCGGCTTTTGTGTACACATGCCGAGCTGGAGCATTATCAGCATAAACAGTTAAAGTTACACGACGATACTTAAGCGTTCGAAACACATAGTGTAACAATACATCTAAACATTCACTGGCATAACCCTTACCCCAATATTTCTTTTCACCGATCATAATGCCAAAACCAGCCCGAGAATCTTTTTTAACCAGATGTAAGCCGGTATTACCAATCAAAATACCATCTTCATTGAAGATATTAAAAAATAATTTTTCCTTATTTTTTATCTCTGCTCGAATCCACTTCTTTTCGGCCGCAAGCGTCGCTCCGCCTTGAACCATTAAGTACCTAACCACCTTTTTGTCTCCAAGCCAGCGCACGTAGCTAGGCGCATCCTGTATCGATGGCACACGCAATGTGATACGCACACCTCTAAGCGTTGGATATCTCATATTATTTTACAAAAAAATAATCCCGCCACCTCCCTTATGTAGGAGATGCCGGGGCCGCGAGCATGTGCTCGGGGCGGTTCCACCCGACTGTTTCACTTTTTACACACTGCTCCAACGAGCGGCAAAGTGGTACCATATCTTGATTACTCAAGACTGGGCTGGTTTTGCGTGTGTATTATGATTACTATACCATTCCGTCTATTTTTGTCAATTACTCCACTTTTTTGACCACGATTTTTATTCGACTTGCCATGCTAGGAGCAGCGTTGATCCACGATGGAAAAAATACTACTTCTGCCCCTGTTACGTGATCTAATTGTAGGATACTTCGTTCAATTTCTTCTTTTCTTTTTCCAACAAATTGCTCCGGTGAAATCTTTCCACCATCAACATCAAGAGTTACCGTTGCATCTTGACTAACTGTAATTTCTGCTGTTTTTTTGTTGACATCATATGATGACAAAGACACAGCCGGATCTTGACCAAGCACAATCACCTTTTCGCCATCTTGATCCACTGCCCCACCAAACTGTTTAATAGCCAGATCTTTTAATTGAGCAGGGTTATACGAAACCACCGCAACTGTACTTGATCCACTTATAGTAAAATCACTTGCTTCTTCCCCTACATTCCGGTTAACAACTGATTGTTCATTAATAACCGAGACTACAAAAGCAGCTGTTTCTCCAGAAACAAGAGATTGTCGATAGGCATTCGCTGCTTTTCGTTTGAAATCTGCCTTGGCTGTGGCTATATCATCCGCAGAAATTGTCCCTATTTTTCGACTACCCCCACTCATTGACTCCGTACTTTCTGCAAAAATAACCTGCTGTTTATCGGCAGATAATCCGGGAATAGTAAATGAGCTGGGCATAATATCACTCTCACCCCCTGGTTGATCAGCATATACTTGAGCTGCCACACTTCCAAGCGCCGGTACCGTAATCCTATCGGCTAAATGAAAAAGCACGCCATCTTTACTTAAAAGACGAGTAGTTTTTATCAAAACTTGGTTGGCGTGTGTTTTGTTATACAGCATCACTTGACCCGTAGCTATTCCGCTCGTTGATTTTGTTCCGGTTGGGTAATATTTTTCTGACCAAAACCATGGCACAGTGGTAACTGACCCGGGGAGCGACTGGTCACCACGTGCCTCACCACCAACAAAAAGAGTGGCCGACATTTTTTTGGCGTCTACTTTGGTAAGAATGGTAATTGTAGCTTGACGAAGAGTAAAAAAACCTATTCCACCAACTACCACCACGATCACCCCAAAGATGGAAAGAGCAATGGTGCGATAAAAACCAACCGAAGGTTCGGCTGATGGTATTCTGGTTTGTACTCGACGAGTAATCATAATAGATGTATCTTATTATACCACACAATTGCCTTTACCCCCTACTCCGTCACACGAAAAACCTCTTGAACAGTAGTAATTTTTTCAAGCGCCTTAAGTAGTCCATCCTGCACCATAGTTACCATACCATTTTTTACTGCTAGTTCCTGAATAGAGTACTCTGAAACCTGCTCACTCAAAATAATTGCTTCCAACTCTTTGTTCATAGTAAAAATTTCGTAGATGCCAATACGCCCTTTATACCCGAGACCACCACATGCCTCACATCCTTTTCCCTTCCAAAACAAAAGAGTATCTGGATTTACCTGTTTTTTTTCTGTCACAGGAAGCGCGCCTAAAATTTCTTTTACCCGCTCCATCATTGGAGCGCTGAGTACATCTTCTTCACGGCACGCTTCACAAATACGCCGCACCAACCGCTGCCCAATAACAGAGTTAAGCGCCGGAGCCAACAAAAATGGCTTTACCCCCATGGACAAAAAACGAGGGATTACACCAGCCGCACTATTAGTATGGATTGTTGATAACATTAAATGCCCAGTCAACGCTGCCTGAATAGCAATTTCAGCAGTTTCTAAATCACGAATTTCACCTACCATACAAATATCTGGATCCTGACGCAAAATACTTCTAAGTCCTTTGGCAAACGTGTAGTCACGACTTGGATCAACTTGACTCTGATTAACCCCTTCCATTTTAATTTCTACCGGATCTTCGAGTGTGATAATTTTTACCCCTGGCTTGTTGAGTGTACGCAAAATACCATACATGGTAGTTGTTTTACCTGACCCTGTTGGACCGGTGGTAATAATCATGCCGTTTGGTCGTTCAACCTCGCGCTTAAGGCGTAAAAACGGCTCACCTCGAATACCAAGCTGATCGAACGTCACCCCTTTATTTCCACTGTGCAAAATACGCATTACGACACTTTCACCATGCACTGTCGGCATAGTAGAAACACGCACATCCAAACTCCCCGACGTCAACTGAAGTGTTACTCGCCCGTCTTGGGGGCGATCAGTAACATTAATTTTGAGTGCTGACAACAATTTAATACGCGATACAAATCGCTTCCATTGATCTTTTGGAAGATCCGCAACATCGTGCAACACACCATCAATGCGATAACGAACCGCAATCCCTTTTTCTTCAGCTTCAACATGGATATCTGACGCGTTCATTTTAAGGGCGGCTGCCACCATAAAGGTGACCATGTCGGTCATAGAAATTCGCTGAAATTGACCACCAAGCGTACTTAAACTTTTAATTTCCGAACCAAAACGATTTAATTCTTCGTCAGTAATTACAATATCTTTAGAAACCGGAAGAACAACAGGCAGTGTAGCGTATAATTTAAGAACTTTCTCAAAACTATATTCGGAAATAAGAAAAAGTTTAGCTCGAGCATGGTGCTCTTCGCCTAACGTACGAACCGTGTTTTGTAGATCTTCGCTCAAAGCAACACAGCCTACCCGAATTTCGGTGGCACTAAAAAAAAAGCACACTACTTGTTTGGCACGAGCAACTTCTTCAGAGATAATCCGAAGCGCCTCGCTCGCAATTGCCACACCCCCCAAATCCATGTATGGAATACCTAGTTCTGATGCCTTTTCTTTTACAGCTACCTCTTTCTCTTTTATCGAAATTTCCGCCATCTTTTTGGTGAATTTGATGGTGGTACTATTATCATCTTTTTTTTGTGGCTTAGCATTACCAGTAGCTCCGCCCAATAAAT
>CAYTMT010000002.1:0-34180 GCA_964439095.1 uncultured Gammaproteobacteria bacterium
CTAAAGAAAGAGAAAAACAAGGACTTTTTTATTCACATGATCGGTGGGTGAACTGGGGAAAGAACTGTGTACAAGTAGGGGAGGTGAACTAATTTTGTTTTTTACTGGGGATAACTGGGAAAACCGGTGGATAATGTTCAGGGTTATTTACAGTTTATTCACAGGGTTATGCACCGTTTACATACAGACGTTGCTTGATAGCCACTAACTCTTCTTTGAGTTTTGCGTCGTTTTCAAGCTCGTTCAAAATTTTAGTATGAGCATGCATTGCTGTGGTGTGATCTCGTCCCCCTAACTCATCACCAATTGACGGGTAGGACATCTTAAGTTCCTCGCGGAGCAAGTACATAATAATTTGGCGCGGGAAAGAAAGTTTCTTCTCCCGACTTTTTCCCAGCATGTCCTCAAGAGAAATGCTGTAAAAACTACTTACCACCTCAATTATTTGCCGAGGAGCAAGTGATTTTCGGAAAGAGTGGGGCTCAAGGCTAGAAAGGAGTGTTTTAACAGAATCTACTGTTGGTTCGGTGTTTTTCAACTCATGAAAAACAATAATTTTATTGAGCGCCCCCTCTAGTTCGCGAATATTATTTTGGACACTGGCCGCAATAAGGCGAATTACCTCTGGGGGAAGAGGGAAATCTTTTTCAGCACTCTTTTTTTCGAGAATGGCGATGCGAGTCTCAAGATCGGGCAAAGATACATCGGCAATCATTCCCCATTCAAAACGCGATTTTAGGCGGTCTTCAAGGGCGGGGATGGCTTTGGGAGGGCGGTCAGAAGTTAAAACAACCTGTTTGTTGTTTTGGTGTAATTCGTTGAAGGTGTGAAAAAATGATTCTTGGGTGCGGTCTTTGCCGGCAATAAATTGAATGTCGTCAATAAGGAGTACGTCAATATGGCGGTAGCGGTTTTGGAAGTCTTTGGCCGTACCTTCTTTTACCGAGCTAATAAAGTCGTTAGAGAATTTTTCCGCACTAACGTACATTATATTGGTGTTCGGGTTTTTTTTAAGAAGCGCGTTACCGATAGCCTGAATAAGGTGGGTTTTCCCCAGTCCTACGCCACCATAAATAAACAAGGGGTTATAGGCAAGACCTGGACGGTTAGTAACCGCCTGAGCTGCCGCAAATGCGAGTTCGGTTCCCTTACCGACAATGTAATTTTCAAAACCATATTTAGGGTTTATGCTGAAACCACCATTACTGCTTGGCTCAAAAGAGGGGGAGGACATTTCGGTGGTAGGGGTAAAGGATTGTGATTCAGACGGTTCGTTTGTTGGGGGCAAGTTAGTTTCCGGGTTAGAGTCGTGTTCGGCTACGTTTTTTATATTATCAATCTTGTATTCAAGTCGTTTAACCGGTTTTCCAGTAATGCGCTCTAGGGACCGGATAACTTGCTGGTGGTACTTTTTTTCAATCCAAGCATGGCTAAACATGGTAGGAACACACAAAATTACGATACCTTCTTGAAACGAAACAATGCCGGTGTTTTTAAACCAAGTAACAAAATTAGCGCGCGAGAGCGAGAGCTCGAGTTCGGCCAGGACCGCTCGCCAGATTTCGTTATTGTTCATAAATAGAGTTAAAAAAATAGTACTCTTATACTAACACAGGCAGTTATTTTAGCAAACCATAGACAAAAATTGTATTTTGGGTTATCCTGTGGATAACCTGTGGAAAAGTGGTAGAATTTTAATTAACCCCTTTATTTTTTAGGGTATTGTTGACAAAAGATGGGTTTATCTGTATAATACCGATTAACTTATTATTATAATGTATTATGCCGAAGAGAACTTACCAGCCTAAAAAAAGAAAGCGCGCAAAAACTCATGGATTTTTGGTTCGTATGAGAACCGCCAAAGGACGTGAAGTGCTAAAACGTCGTCGTGATAAAGGGCGCAAAAAATTGACTGTTTCGGATGAAAAGAAAGGAAAATTACTTCGAAAATAGTAAACAAAAAACCCTTCGGAATTGCGAAGGGTTTTTTATTCCTCTCCTTAGCTTTATTTTGGTAAATCAACGCCACCTTTGTTTAATGGGTTGCAGCGGAGTATTCGCCAAATTATTTGTACTCCACCCATAAAAATACCATTTTTTTCTATTACCAATCGGCCATAAGCACTGCAAGACGGATAAAAACGGCAATAGCCATATGGAAAGAAGGTGCGTAGTGGTCCATGATCAGGGGAAAGTGTTTTTTGGTAGAGTAGAATAAAAATAATCGCCAGCTGACGGGGGAGATAGAAAATAGCAGAGAAGATTTTTTTTAGAAGATTTGTTTTCACAAAACTCCGGCAGAGGATAATAATAATTCCGTTTCTACTTTAATTTCAGCATATTTTTTGGTAGTTGTGGCGGGGAGGGCAAGCAGTAAAATATAATAGCCTGGTTTTATTCGTCTTTCTTTTTTAAGGAGACGGATTACTTCGCGTAGGCGTCGGCGGATACGGTTACGCACAACAGCATTTTTGGATATTTTAGTGCCAACAGAAAAGGCGAACCGTAGCTGTTTTTTGAATGTTTCCGGGTGGGAATTTTTTGGAAAATAGTTTTGAATTTTAGCTAGGTTAAGCACCCTGGCACGTAAAAATGTGCCGTTTACAAAACGTCCATGGGTGAGCAACAGGCTAAAGTCCCTTTTTTTTGCTAAGCGATGATCATTTTGTGTCATACGTATCAGGAAAAATAAAGTTTGGATCAGAGATCTCTATTGTTTTGTGCCGAGAGGTGAATCCACGCACAATGGAAACGTGTTGTTTGGCGATATTGAATTCTTTGCTGATAATATTGATTATTGCTTTGTTAGCCGCTCCATCAATTGGAGGGGTGGTAATTTTTATTTTGAGCGAACCGTTTTTAAAGCCGATAATTTTATTTATAGATGAGCGGGGGGTAATATGGGCAGTGAAAATGGTGGCCATATTTTAGACGGTGGCGCGAATTTTTTGGAGAATTTTTAGATCTTCAACCACTTTATCGTGTTCAGTTTCAACGTAGAAATTAAGATTAACCAAACGTTTATCATTGAGGATCGCTTGAAATCCAGCTAACCCGATTTTTCCATCGCCGATATGCTCGTGTCGATCTTTGTTGCCGCCAAGATCGATTTTAGAGTCGTTGCAATGGAACATTTTTAGTTTATCTAAGCCGATAATATTGTCAAAAGTATCAAAAGTCTGTTGAACTGCTGTTGGGGTGCGCAAGTCATAACCGCTTCCAAAAGCGTGTTGAGTGTCAAAACAAATTCCGATGGGGTATTTTTTTAATCGAGGATGGTTGAGAATGGTGGAGATTTCTTCGAAACGAGAGCCGATTACATCGCCTGCGCCTGCAGAAATTTCTAAAAGAAATTCAGTGCTACCCCTATAGCCGTCCAGGGTTTTGGCCAAGCCGAGAACAAGTTGTTCAAAACCTTTTTCTTGTCCCAAATCTTTATAGCTACCCGGATGAATCATGAGATAATGAGCGCCAAGAAGTGAAGCGCGTTCGAGTTCTTCGCGGACAACAGAGACCGATCCTTGGGCAATGCGCGGAGTTCCAGATGCAAAATTGATAAAGTAGGGGGCGTGCACCACCCATTCTTTTTGGTTGGCAATATGGCAGTTTTTTTTGAATTCTGAAACGACCTCCGGAGTAAGCTTGGGAGCAGGGCCACCCTGTGGAGATCGGGTAAACATTTGAAACACCTCGCAGCCTATCTGCAAAGCGTTTAAAGGGGCATTGAACACGCCACCAGCGATGGAGACATGTGCGCCAAACAACATAGGGTTTTTACGGTTTTGGATTAACTTGCTCCTTAAGCCATTCTACCACTTTTCGATTACGAATGGTATTTTCGATAGTAGCCAACACCTCGGGACGTTCCAAGTTTTCATTTACAGTTTGATCGTTTTTGTATACTGCTTTAATTTGCTCAATTTCAGCATCCAAATCTTTTTTACTCACAGTGATTTTGTGTTCGGTGGCCAGGTGGTGTGAGACAAGGGCAGCTTTGGCGCGTTTTTCGGCTTGTTCCGAGAAATCGGCGACAATTTCTTCTTCTGTTTTTTTAACATCTTTGAGGTATTGCTCCATTTCGATGCCGCGACGTTCTAGGTCGTGTTTAAGTTCGGCAAACATTTTGCGTTTTTCAGTGGCAATAAGCACATCAGGGATAACGCCAAATTTTGTTTTTTCAATAATTTGTTCCAGAATAGCTGCTTCTAAACGTTGATCTTCCTTGCTTTCTGCTTCATTGGCTAGGTTTTTTGTGAGCAGCTCACGTAGTTTTTCCATATTCTCTAAACGGAGACTTTGGGCGAAATCATCGTTGAGTTCGGGGTGCTCCAGAGAAAAAACATCCTTAACTTTTATTTTGAAATCAACATTTTTGTTGGCTAAATGTTTTTGGTAATGTTCCTTGGGAAATTTAAGGGTGAATTCTTTTGTGTCATCTTTTTTGAGTCCAACTAATTGATCGGCAAGGCCAGGAATGTAGTGTGGTTCATTAAGATAAACCTGGTGGTTGAGTGTTTGGCCACCATCAACAGGAACATTATCAATAAACATATTAAGATCTACTACCACCTTGTCAGATTCAGTTGCGCCGCCATCCTTAGCAATTTCTTTGGTCTGCATCTTTTGCAGGTCGGTGAGCATGGCGTCAACATCTTCTTTTTTAATTTCTTTTTTTTCTCGAGCAACAGAAATTGTTTTTATATCAGGCAGCGTCACTTCTGGCAAAAGAGCTACAGTAGCGCTAAAAACCAAATCATTGTGGGGGGCAACTTTTTCCAGGTTTATTTCTGGAGATCCAACAGTTTTGAGTTTTTCGGCTTGTAAGGTAGTTACAAAGTTTCTTTGAACAATGCCTGGGAGTGCTTCCTCCAATATTCTGCCCTCACCCACTTCTTTTCGTACAATTTCGTAGGGGGCTTTTCCAGGGCGGAATCCCTTAATAGCTGCTCGTTCTGAAATGGTGACCGCGGCTTTTTCTAAATCTTTTTGATACTCTGCTGGAGGGATGGTGATGGTGATTTTGATCTGGGATTTCTCTAGTTTTTGGGTAGTGTGTTGCATAGAAGGAAAAATAATAAGTACCGTCAGATTTTAGCGAATTTGAAGGAGAAAGTCAATGGAGTGAAAATAAAGCGCCTCCCTAGGTTGGGGAGGCGATGGTGAGTGTTAGGGTGTTTTCCGATAGAACCGGTAAGACACCAGGGTGTCCGTCAGTCGGAGTTGTTGAACTCCAAGGTCGTGAAGACGGGATATTAGGTCGGCGATGGAAAAAGCAAGGCTTCTTCCATCGATGTTTTCGGGAAAGAGAATCGCGTCATCGCTCCCAAAACTAATGGTGATTCCATTACCATCAGTAAGTTTGAAGGTGTTGGTCTTAAAGGTAAAGACCATAATGTAGCCGGGTTTGATTTTGGAAAGCATGACAGGCTCTGGGTGTGTGGTTTTTTGGTGGAAGGGGCGACCTGGCCTCTTGTTTGAGTAGAACTTGCTACTGACTGAGGTTCTTGTCACTATACATTTTTGGTAAAAAATGTCAATAGTGAGAAGTGGTAGGGGAATAAAAAATCCGCCAGACAGGCGGACTTTTTAGCTGTAGACAGGGAGAAATTATTTGAGAAGTAAACCCACAATAAGGAGTGCAACGATGTTAGCCACCTTAATCATTGGGTTAATGGCTGGGCCTGCAGTGTCTTTGTATGGATCACCAACGGTGTCGCCGGTAACTGCGGCTTGGTGAGCAAACGAACCCTTGCCTTCGTAGTTTCCTTTTTCAATATATTTTTTAGCGTTATCCCACGCAGCGCCACCGGTAGTCATGGAGATAGCTACAAACAGGCCAGTAACAATGGTTCCTACCAAAAGACCGCCGAGCGCCTCAATACCAAGAGTAAACCCAACTAAAATAGGGGCGGCAATAGGGAGAAGAGAGGGAAGGATCATTTGGGAGATAGCGTCTTTGGTAATAATATCAGCAGCGCGAGAGTAGTCTGGTTTTCCTGTTCCGGCCATAATTCCTGGAATTTCTCGGAATTGACGGCGAACTTCCTCAACTACTTTTCCAGCAACTTTGCCAACAGATTCCATAAGCATGGCGCCGAATAGATAGGGCAACATGCCGCCAATAAATAAGCCGGCTAAAACTTTAGGGTTGTTGATCTGGAAAACAATGCTGGCTGGAAGTTTGTGAGTGAAATCGGCGAACAAAACAAGAGCGGCCAAAGCAGCGCTTCCGATTGCGTATCCTTTAGTAACGGCTTTGGTTGTGTTACCAACAGCATCTAGAGGGTCGGTGATGGCGCGTACTTCTTCGGAAAGCCCGCTCATTTCGGCGATACCACCAGCGTTGTCGGTGATTGGTCCATAGGCATCAATAGTCACGATTATCCCAGCCAAAGAGAGCATGGAAACAGCCGCGATAGACACACCGTAGATTCCAGCCAGAGCGTACGAACCCAGCATGGCAGCGACAATGGCAATAATGGGGAGAGCGGTAGACTTCATGGAAACAGCCAAGCCGGCGATAATATTGGTTCCATGGCCAGTGGTTGAAGCTTTAGCAATATGTCGCACGGGGGCGTATTCGGTGGAGGTGTAGTAGTCGGTGAGGAGTACTAAAATAGCAGTGAGTGCTAAACCGATGACCGCGGTAAGGAAAAGGGGGAGAACTGAGATTTGAGGAATGCCGCCCATGAACCAGTAAGTAGTTGGGTAAAAACCAAGAAGAGCAATGAGCCCTGCTGCAAGAAGGCCTTTGTAGAGCGCGCGCATTACATTTTTATCTTCTCCTAAGCGGATGAATAGTGTGCCTAGAATGGAAGCGAGAATGGAAATTCCCCCCAAGGCCAATGGGAAAATGACCACTTTTTCATTTCCTGGAAAAAGAAGTGATCCAAGTACCATAGCTGCGATAGTAGTGATGGCGTATGTTTCAAATAAATCAGCGGCCATACCTGCGCAGTCACCAACGTTGTCGCCTACATTGTCAGCAATAACGGCTGGATTGCGTGGATCGTCTTCGGGGATGCCTTTTTCTACTTTTCCTACCAGGTCAGCGCCGACATCAGCGGCTTTGGTAAAAATACCACCACCGATACGAGCAAATACTGAAATTAAACTTCCACCAAACCCAAGGCCAATAAGTGCGGAGATGTCTTTGGTGATAGCGTAAAATCCGGCTACGCCGAGAAGCCCGAGACCAGCAACGAACAAACCAGTGATTGAGCCACCGCGTACGGCTATAGTGAGGGCGGGCTTGAATCCGCTTTTGGCAGCTTCGGCGGTGCGTACGTTGGCTGAAACAGAAACATTCATGCCGATAAAACCAGCAAGAGCTGAGAAGAAAGCACCGATTGCAAAACCAAAGGCTGTCATCCAATCAATAGCAAAAGCAAGAATGAAAAAAATGATGACTGCGACGATGGCGATAGTTTTGTATTGGCGAGTAAGGTACGCCTCAGCCCCTTCTTGAATAGCGCGAGCAATGGCGCGCATACGATCATCGCCGGCTGGTTGTTTTTTTATCCACCAGATAAGATAACCACCGTATCCAAGCGCAATTAGCGCTGGAAGAATCGCCCAAAGTAGAATTGTCATAGGCCCTTAGGATAAGGATTAAATATAAAGGCTTGATACGTTGATTTATGAAGTATTTTATGATAAGCTAGCCGAACAGTCAAGTATGAAATACCGCCTTTTATTCCTTTTTTTGCGTTTTTTGGTCTACACAAAGCGCTTTTTGTGGTTTTTTGGCGCTCGGTTTTCAGCTGCTCTGGTGGCAGTGCTAGGAAAAATACTGCGTCCTTTTGGCTATGTTAATTATAAAATTGGTTATTTTTTTAAAAAGCACGGTTTTGCAGGGAGTCGTTGGTGGTGGAAAAGAGAAGTACAACAAGTTCTCCTGTTATCATTTTTAATTCTTATTTCTTTTCCGGAAACAGCTTGGTTTAAACAAAAATCAACTTATGTCCCCGGACAAAAAACCACCATCAATAAATTAGTTGGTACTGCTGATGATGAGCTTGCTCTAGAGGAATTAGTGGCCAACGAACCAGACGTTCCTTCTCAAACCGAGTCTTGGAACAGTGGTGCGTTGGTAGCTAATCCGGGGTTAGGAAGCGCAACCGAAAGGCAAATTTCATTTATTGACGAGGCACAATTTGTTAATAGTCGTAATTTTGCCCTTACCAAACAGGTTGTTTTTTCAGGAGAAACAACTCCGGCAGTTATTTCACATGATCAGGTAGTGGCATATGAAGTTCGTTCTGGTGACTCGTTGCGTAGTATTGCTCAAGATTTTGGTGTTAGCGTAGCCACGATTTTGTGGGAAAATAATCTTACCGAGCGATCGACTATTCACCCAGGTGATGTGCTTAGAATTTTGCCAGTATCTGGTATTCAATATGTCGTGAAAAAAGGAGATACACTGAAAAAGATTGCTTTACAATATGGAAGCACGGTAGACAGTATTGCAGATGTAAACGATCTGAATGTAAGTGGAATTAATCTAGTCGCAGGAAAAAGAATAATCATTCCAAATGGAACGCGACAGGTTGTGCAGGTTGCTCAACCAAGCACTCGAGCTCCTGTAATTACCCCTGCAGTTAATCGAGTGGCTACACCCCCAGCGTCAACCGCCAACCCTTCGGCGTCTGGATTTGTGTGGCCAACCGCAAGCAGAACAGTAACGCAATATTTTAATGTGAGTCATCATGCAATTGATATTGCCGGGCCATGGCAAACACCAATTTATGCAGCTAAAACAGGCGTGGTAGAAAAAGCGCAATGTGGTTGGAATAGTGGTTATGGTTGTTATATTATCATTAATCATGGAAACGGGGTGAAAACATTATATGGCCATAACTCTCAATTGTTGGTTTCTCCTGGGGATCAAGTGGAGACAGGTCAGACAATCGCGTTGATGGGAAATACTGGAAAAGTACGCGGGGTAACGGGTATCCATTCTCATTTTGAAGTACAAATCGACGGGGTGCGTAAAAATCCGCTGGGGTATGTGAAATAAAGGGGTGGAGCTTGAAAAAACTTTGTTCTCATGATACATTAGTTCCGCTTGGACGGTACCGTAGCCAAGCAGTAAGGCAGAGGTCTGCAAAACCTCTATGCGTGGGTGCGATTCCCACCGGTACCTCAAAAAAACAGAGCCCAGAAAATAAAGGCTCTGTTTTATTTGCCGAGCAACCAAAAAACACGTACAATGTGGGTACTATGAAACGTTTGGTACTATTTGATGGCAATGCCATCATTCATCGGGGTTATCATGCTATTCCTCCGCTTACCACCAAAGCGGGGGTGATGGTGAACGCGGTGTATGGATTTGCCGCCATGCTACTCAGGGTATGGGCAGAACTAAAACCGGACTATGTGGCGGTGACGTTTGATATGAAAGGCCCAACGTCCCGTAATGAAAAATTTGTCGACTACAAAGCCACAGGGGTAAAGGCTGATCAAGAATTATACGATCAAATTCCGTTGGTGCATCGGTTGGTAGAGGCTTTTAATATTCCTATTTTTGAAAAACAAGGATATGAAGCGGATGATGTGATTGGTACTGTAGTGGAACAATTTAAAGATGATCAAGATTTGGAAACATATATAATCACCGGGGATAAAGACACGCTTCAGTTGGTTACCGATCAGGTAAAAGTATTTGCTTTGCGTAAGGGGATTAATGATACAGTGGTATATGATCGCGCGGAGGTGAACAATCGATTTGGTTTTGGCCCAGAGCATGTGGTGGATTTTAAGGCTTTGGCCGGAGATAGTTCGGACAATATTCCGGGTGTGCCGGGGGTTGGTGAAAAAACTGCCACAGGGCTCATTCAACAATTTGGTGGTATTGAAAAAATTTACCAAGCAGTGAAAGCGCAGAGCGCCGAGGAGTTGGGAATGTCTGCCAGTGTTTATAAAAAATTAGTGGATGGAGAGGCGAGCGCGCGGATGAGTTTTGAGTTGGCTACAATTCATCGATCGGTACCAGAAGTGAATGTAAAGTTGGCGGATTGTGTGGCGAAAGATTTTGATTTAGAAAAAGTAAAAGCAATTTTTCAGGAGTTTGAATTTTTTTCTTTGCTGAAGCGGGTACCGGGGCTGGAAGGGGAAATGTCGGGGAAAATGAAAAATAAAAAAACAACAACAAATAAAAAGGCAGCCACTGCTATGGCTCGTGAGGAGGTACAGCCAGTGACTGTTGGGTCAATTTCTGAAGCAGAAGAGCTAGTCGTTCGTGTGCGTGGAGAGAAAAAATTTGGCATGTCGCTACTTAATCCACAAGCTGATGTTTTGAGCAGCGAAGTGCCGGCTGTGGTGTTGGTGGTGCAAGAGGAAGCGTTTCGTATCCCCGATATTCGTTGGTGTGTTTCGTTGTTGGGGTTAGACGAAGTAGAAATGATAGGACATGATCTTAAAAAAATAATCAAAGCGGCGCATCGTCATGGGGTAAGTGTAAAAAATAAATTGTTTGATGTAATGGTGGCGTCTTATTTGCTTAATCCAGGAAGTCGCACTCATGATATTCCCAGTATTTTATTTAAATCTTTAGGTAAAACAATCTCTGGAGAAGGTGGGCAAAACAGCTTGTTTGGCGCAGATGCTGGTAGGGTGGGGGTAGAGCTGCAATTGTTGTTGGCCGCGGCCGAAGGATTGCGCGCCGAGTTAAAAACTAACAACAACGAAGGATTGTTTCAAAAAATAGAAATGCCAGTACTGTCGGTGTTAGCCAATATGGAACTGAACGGCATGGCAGTGGACAAAGAATTGCTCGATAAATTATCTCATAAGGTAGCCGAGGATGTGGCCGCGGCTACGGCCACCATATACGCGTTGGCCGGAAAAGAGTTTAATATTTCTTCGCCGCTACAATTGCGCGACATTCTTTTTGATACGCTTAACATTTCGGTTGAAGGCATAAAAAAAGGCAAAACCGGATTATCTACTGCCTCGGCGGAATTAGAAAAAATGCGCGGCTTGCATCCGATTATCGAAGCGATTGAAACATATCGCGAATTAACCAAATTACAAAATACGTATATTGATGTTTTGCCAAATTTGATTAATAAAAATACTGGACGTATTCACACTACTTTTAATCAAACTGTGGCGGCTACTGGCCGGCTTTCCAGCTCCGACCCCAATATGCAAAACATTCCGGTGCGCACCGAATTGGGGCGTGAGATTCGAAAAGCATTTATAGCTGAACCGGGAAATATTTTGGTGAGCGCTGATTATTCGCAAATCGAATTGCGTATTGTAGCATCGCTGGCCAAAGACGAAAAAATGATGCAGATTTTTGCCGACGGTTTGGATATTCATCGGGCCACGGCCGCGGCCATAAACAATGTACCGCTCGCAGAGGTGACCAAAGAAATGCGTTACGGCGCGAAAGAAGTTAATTTTGGCGTGCTCTATGGTATGGGTTCGTATGGGTTAAGTTCGCGTACCGGCATTACCCATTGGCAAGCTAAAGAGTTTATTGAAAAATATTTTCAGGAGTTTAAAGGAGTGAAAAAATATATTGAGGAAACATTGGCGTTTACGCGTCAAGAAGGATTTTGCGAAACATTGTTTGGTCGCCGCCGATATATTCCCGAACTGGCCAGTAAAAATTTTCAACTCCGCGCCATGGGTGAGCGTATGGCGGTGAATCATCCTATACAGGGTACAGCCGCCGATTTAATGAAAATGGCCATGATCGCGGTGGCGAAAAAAATTGAAGGCAATAAAGATGTACGGATGATTTTGCAGGTGCATGATGAATTGGTGTTCGAAGTAACGCGGGGTAAAGAAAAAGAAGTGGGTGATATGGTAAAAGAAACGATGGAACAGGTGGTAATACTCAATGTGCCGGTTTTGGTGGATGTACATGCGAATGGAAACTGGGGGGAGATAAAGTAGATGTAAATAAAAAACTGCCCCAGTGTTTGGAGCAGTTTTTAGTTTTAGAGCTTATTTTTTTTCGCATCCACCACCACAGCAGTCTTCTTTTTTATCACAACCTTCTTTGTCACGGCAGGATTCTTTTTCCATACAGCGGGGGCAGCAACCATCCATAAGGCTGAATTTACCGCTTCCAGAAACAGCTAAAGCTAGTGAATAGGCCAAGAGAGCAAGCGGAGCGAAGGCATCTTTGAAAGATCCTGAGCGGTGAACGGTGAGGAGTGCTACGACCATCACCAGAGACAATAACATAGCAGCGTGACGAGCAAGTACGCCCAGAATTACGAGAGCGCCCGCAACAACTTCGGTAATACCAACAAGGTAAACCCAAAATAATGGCATAGGAAAACCGATAGAGCCAAACCATCCAGCAGTCATTCCGGCTTGGGCAAGCTTACCGTAACCTGCAAAGATGAAAATAGCACCAACTACTAGGCGTGAGACAAGCAATGCTCCGTCTTGGATGGATTCATAGCAGTGACGATTTTTTTGACACATAAAATAAAAAATAAAAATTATTTAGGTGATTGTTTGGCCAGGTGAATTATATATCGAAAACCAAAAGTGTGCAATGTCCAGTCGAAAACCACAGACAGTTTACGGCGAAAGCCAGGCATTAAAAGCACGTATACTGTGCGACGAATCCACCACACCAAACGCCCGGAAAGATTAAAAGGACCAAGGGCGGCAATAGCGAACCAGTCACCAATGGGCAAAATCGTTCCATGGTTGTGGTAGACAAAAGGTTGGGATGGATAAGTATTGTCCAGTAGTCGGGCAACAGTTTCACCAACGTATATTCCTTCTTGCTCAGCAGTTTGCCCCCATTGTGGAAATGGTTTTTGAGTTTTGGGGTTGGTGGCGAGGGCAATGTCGCCGACAGCGAATAAGTTTGGAAATTGGGTGTGGCGAAGGTGTTGGTCAACCGGGATACGGTCATTAAGGCACAGCGCGTCATCCAGGAAGCAATTGGCAATGTTGGCAAAACCAGCGGTCCAAATGGTAATCGTGCTGGCAATTTCGGAGTTATCACCAAGTACAATGCTGGATTGACGCACTTCTGTTACTCGAGTGTTGGTAATAATTTTAACTTTACCAATTTTTTGGAGACGATCCGTAGCGGTACAGCGGAGAGAGTCAGGAAGTTGAGATAAAAGCAGGTTACTCGTTTCAATAAGAGTGATTGAGATTTTCTTCTGAGGATATAGAGCAGCTACGTCATATTCTGCAAAGTGAGCAAATTGTCCTGCAACTTCAACGCCTGTTGGTCCGCCGCCAACAATCACTAGGTTAATTGGCTCGGAATTTGTGTTTTCCAGTAGGGCAATGAGTTTGTCGTGGAGTGCTAGTGCTGCGGGGAGGGTGCGTACATGGTGAGCAAATTGTTCGGCTCCAGGGGTAATGAAATTAGTGCGACTACCCAAGGCAACTGTGCAATAGTCATAAGGAATGTCACCGACTGAAGTGGTAACCGTGTTGGTGTTTGGGTTAATATGGAGAACTTGGGCTTGGATAAACTGATGAGGGGTATTGTGAAGCAGCTCTCGGATTGGCACAGCCACATGACTAGGTTCTATGGAGCCGCTCGCTACCTCGTGGAGCATGGGGGTAAAGGTGAAGTAGTTGTTTTGGTCAATGAGAGTGATTACCGCCGATGATCTTCGACGGCGTATTTCTTTGTTTAGTTTGCGAAAAGTGGCAATTCCACCCAAACCAGCGCCAAGAATGAGAATGCGTTGTTTTCTTTCGGTCATACATGATGGTTAAGAGCACCTTTCATAATAGTGGAGTTGGGCAAAAAACACAACAGTTGTATTTTGGTTTTTTTCCAGTTAGAATGAATACACTATGATTATTTTTTTCTATGGTGAGGATACATTCCGCAGCCGCACTCGATTACGAGAGCAGATTAAACGTTTTAAAGATGCGCGGGATCCAGCTGGGTATAATGTGGTTTTTTTAAATGCAAAGAGCGCGGATATAGATCGAGTGCAGGGAGAGTTGGTGGTGGCTCCTTTTTTGGCAGAAAAAAGGATGGTGGTAATTGATAATATTTTGAGTATTTCTGATAAAAAATTATTGGCGGCTTTGATTGAAATGGTGCGAGAAAAAAAAGTACCAGAAAGTACTGTAGCTGTTTTTTGGCAAGGAGAAACCGTGGGAAAAACCAATGAAGCTAAAGAATTGTTGGAATTATTAAAAAAAGAGAAATATGCCGAAGATTTTACATTACTCCCCCCTCTCCAGATGCGATCGTGGGTTGCGGCAGAAATTGCAACACAGGGTGGAAAAATTAACGGGAAAGGCCTAGATGCTTTAGTGGCTGTTGGTGGAAGCGATATGTGGTTGTTAGATGGGATGGTTCGTCAGCTGGTTGCCTTTGCCAACGGGGCAGAGATAACGGCAGCGAATATTTCCTTGTTTGCTCCAGAATCAACGGACGATAACGTGTTTGCGCTTACCGATGCTTTGGCGGCAGGTAATAGTGCATTAGCCATCCGATTGTTGTCTGAGGAACGTCGGGCAGGCCTGGAAGATGGGTACATTTTCGCTATGATTGTTCGGCAGTTTCGGATAATTTTGCAATTACGAGCGGCGCTTGAGGAATCAAAACAGGTTTCTAGTGAGGTGTTGGCGAAACGTTTTTCTATCCATCCTTTTGTGGTTAAAAAAAGCTTGCCTATAGCCGAGCGTTATTCGCTGGAAGAATTGACGTGTGTTTTTCAAGCGTTGCTGCATATAGATGAACAAACAAAAACTGGTCGTGGTGACCAGTCGTTGCTTGTTGATATGTTTACTTTGAGTCGAAGGTAACAATTATTTTTTACCTTTGGCGTTTACTTTGCTCATTAAGCGGGAGAGTTTGCGAGCGGCTGTATTTTTTTTGATAGTATTTTTCTTGGCTGCTTTGTCGAGTGCCTGTTGAGCAGTGCGAACGAGTTTGAGTGCTTCTTCTTTGCTGGCAGCGGCCAGAGCTTTTTTAATTGCGTCGCGGAAGGCAGTTTTGCGGGCTTTGTTGCGCAAGGTGCGAACTTTGGCTTGGCGCAGGGCCTTGCGAGCATTGGCTTGATTTGGCATATAGACGAATAAAAGATGTTTTAAAAAACCAATTGAGAGCTATTGGTGAGGATAGAATACCTGAAAAAAAGAGAAAAGTCAATACTACTCGCCGTTTTCGATATTTGGTCGGTCAATTTGGAGTGGTTCGATCTGTTTTTCTCCTCCGGTGATGCGCATAATGTCTTTATCTACCTTGCCCAGTTCTTTGGAGGCGTGGTTGTAGCTGTTGACGGTGGTCTGGAGGTTATTTCCTAGTTTTTTAAAATATTCATCGTAAGCAGCCAGGTGTTTGCCTAGTTCCTCAATACGTTTACGAATTTCTTTGGCTGATTCTTCAATTTGCAGCGCGCGTAATCCTTGGAGTACGGTTTGAAGATAGGCCAAGAATGAAGTGGGAGAAACAATGATTACATGGTATTTGCTGGCAGCACGTTGGATAAGGTTTTCATTCACCCCCTCTAGAGCGCCCACCTTGTTAGTGAGCAAGTCGTAATAAATAGCTTCGTGGGGAATAAACATAAATGCAAAATCCATCGTACCTTCGTGTGGGCGGATGTATTTGGAGGTTTCTAAGATGCGTTCTTTAAGGTCGTTGATAAAAGTTTTTTCAAATTCTTTTTTGGCTACGTCGTTTTTTTCTTCAATGAGGCGGTTATAGTTTTCTAAGGAAAATTTGGAATCAATAGGAATGATTTTGTCTTTAACGAACACTGCCGCGTCTACAATTTCACCATCATTAAAAGTATATTGCATTTGAAAACTGTCAGGGGCGAGGGTGTTTTTGAGTAGTGTTTCTAAGTAGTATTCACCAAGGATCCCGCGCTGTTTGGGGTTTTTAAGAATGTCCTGCAAGCTTTGGAGCTGGTCGGCAAAAGCCACTACTTGACGGTTGGTTTCATCGAGTTTGGTGAGCTGGGCAGTAACATCGGTAATAATTTTTACGCTTTGACCGAACTGGGTTTGGAGGGTTTGGTGGAGATTGGTTTGCGATTCAGTCATAGCGCGATGTGTTTCGGCGTTTTTTTGGTCCAACTGCCGACCTAAATCTTGGAGTTGTTGTTGGAGCATTAAAAACAAATTTTGATCACCCTCTTTTGGTTGCTGGTTTTTGATAATTTTTTGGGCAAAATATACCAACGCAATGAGCAGGGTGATAATGAGAATGATAAGAAGCGTTGTTTCCATAAAAAAATTGAGGAATAATAGGGGTATGATAGCGCAAAGAAGTTAGTAGGGCAATATGCGAATTGTTGCCAAATGACACGTTTTTCGCTATAGTGACGGTGCTTTGGTCCTCGTAGCTCAACGGATAGAGCAGATCCGTCCTAAGGATAAGATAGGGGTTCAATTCCCTTCGAGGGCACTTCGTATTGACTGGGTGCTAATAATGTATTACAGTAAAAAAACTTGCCCACAATCTCGTGGCTAGTTTAGCTCTTTCCCCTAGCATCTTCGGAGATTTTCCATGCCTACTCCGCTTGATCTGGAGTGTTCGTTTTTCCTGGTGGCTGTCTACATAACGATGCTCGACGGTTTTACGCTCGTTTTTTTGAAGGAGTTCCTTAAGATTTGGGGAGAAGATGGGTGGCCGGCGGTCAACAGGAGGAGGTTTCTTTCTCGCCGTTTGAGGCGATCGAACCGCCATTGAGGCACGTTCTTGTTCGGTCAGTCTTTGGCTCGGGCACCCCTCCTTCGGGAGGGTTTTTTCTTTCTAGGGGTAAAACGAGCACTTGATTTCTTGTAGAAATTCGGTTAGGATAGGTGCGTAACTGGGCCTATGGTGTAGTGGTATGCCGCAGCATTCGCATTGCTGAAGCGGCAGTCCGATTCTGCCTAGGTCCACCAAATTTGATATCAAAAGAAGTTCCTGCTTCTTTAAAATTAAAATGCTCGCCTTGACAGGCGGGCTCTTTCATGCTATGATATAGCGTTATTGGAATCATTTTCAATATCCCACTCCACGATGGAATCGCGGTAGTCTCACACCCTGTGAGGGGTAGATGGTTAAAATTTTCAGCAATCTCCTGGCCTTGTCCATGCTGTTCTTGGTACAAGTTTTTGAAGGCTGCGTCTTAAGCGTGTTGTGGGGATGGTTCCTGGTGCCGGTGGGGGTGCAGAGCGTTGGCGTGGTCCGCGCCGTCGGTATTGTGTTGATGGTGCGTTTTATTGCTACGCAGAGGTTGGTTTCTTCTCAGGAAGAAAAGAAGAAAATCAGCGAGATGATGGAGAACCGCTACGAGAGGCTGGACGAAATCCATGCGATGACGGTGGGTATGGTCGCACAGGCGGTCCACAAGTCTGTGCTCGCTCTTTTCTTTGGCTGGATCATTCACCTGTTCATGTGACAGGCGGAGTATCCCCAACAAGGCACCTTGCGATTCGTCGTTCGGTGCCTCTTCTTTTTTCAAAATACCTTTGTGTACTATGGATAAAAGCATTTTTTAGGAGTATCTTATAGGTAGGTATAATTCCTAATTTGTAGAATTTATGTATATTCTAGTGTCTTGGCTTTTGAACGCGGTAGCTGTTATGGTGGCCGCCTATTTAATTCCCTGGGTTCGGGTGGATAATTTTTGGGTGGCATTGGTGGTGGCTTTGGTTTTAGGAGTGGTAAATATAACACTCAAGCCAATTTTAGTTGTTCTTACGTTACCAATCAACATTCTTACCCTAGGATTATTTACCTTTGTAATTAATGCTTTACTTATCATGCTTACCGCTGGTATTGTGCAGGGCTTTGATGTGGGTGGGTTTGGTAGTGCTTTGTTATTTAGTGTTGTTTTAGGGGTAATTAATGGTATTTTAGGTGGCTGGAGTAAACGTTAGGGTTTGTTTTTACTAGGGCAGCAGGTTACAAAGATGCAACTAAGTTGCGTCTTTGTTGTTTTCTCATTGACAAAATATTCAAATAGTGTTATAAAAAATTTAGACTAACACGTTCTTTCCACCATCCAAGAGGAGGCTAAAATGCCTGGGATTTTTTCCGCTATCGCCGGTCTGCTGTTTCTTGCTGGTTTTGTGCCGTACATTCGTGCTATTTGGCACGGTGAAACAAAACCAAATAAAGCATCATGGCTTATTTGGACGTTTCTGGATGCGGTTACTTTGGCTGGTATGTATGCCAAAGGGACCGAGAACGCGCAAATCGTCTGCGCTTTTGTCGGATCGGTGGTGGTTTTGGTGCTAGCGCTAAAGCATGGGAAGTCCGGCTGGAGTATGCTGGACAAGGCGTCTTTGATTGCCGCTATCACGGGTGTTGTGCTTTGGGCGGCATTTAGCGATCCTGACATCGGAATTGTGGCGAGCTTGGTAGTAGTAACTGTAGGCTCATTCCCCACCTTCGTTTCCGCCTGGAATGATCCGGGTGCTGAAAACAAGGCAGGGTGGACACTGTTCTTTCTGTCCTGTGTATTTGGCGTTATGGCCATAACGGAATGGACATTGGCATCTGCTGCCCAACCCATCGCTTTTTTGTTTACTAACCTGACAATGGTGTCTCTCATCTATTGTCGTCCTGGTTTCAACAAAGCCACTCCAACCAGTTTTGTTGGTAGAAAAAAGAGGGCACGTACCGCAAAAAGAGGAAAAGGCGTAAGCGTAAGTAGAAGTAAGTAGAAAAAGTGTGCCGTTAGGGGTTTGCCCATAACGGCATTTGTTTTTTTGTTCCACAAGGAACTTTCTAGAACAACCTGTGGACAAAACTGTTAGTAAGTTGTGGGTAAAAGTTATGTTTGTATACACTAGTGTATACAAATTTTAGAATTCAAGTATCAGGCTGTTCCACGCGGAACTGTAGATATTATGAGTTTTATTTTTTTATCCATGCTTTTTAAGTTAAGCACTTCTTTTTTCCATTTTTTAAATAAGTCCTTTCTTTTTCCATAGAGCCTGCCATTAAGAGTGGGAAAAAGATTCTTCTTTATTGTTTCTTTACTGCGTATAAGCAAAAGAACATAATTGCGATTGCTGTGGGTGTATCGGTATATTTTTTCTGTTAATCCTAGTTTTGTTTTTATTAGTTCGATTAGAGGTGCATCGGAGATGTGTGTTTTTATTTGGAAAACAGGTATTTTTGTCTTGTTTTGTTTTATCCAAAGAAAAGATCCGCTGGTGGCAATAACTCCAGCGACAAAATCAAGGGAAGGTAGTTTTATTTTTTTATCCATATTTGGGGCATTATTATATGTTTCTCTGTGAAACATTATAGACTGTAAAAAAACAGACTGTCAAGCCTGTTTTTTTGTGGTAAATAAAAGCACATAGTTACCCACAGTAATTTTTGTTAAATATCCTTGGTGGTGATCGTAGGTTATGGTATACTGTACTTGGATTGAGTAATAATTTTTTTGTTTGTATGTTTAATAACAAACTCGTTCGGCTATTTGATATGGCGACGTATATTATTTTGTTCATTATCGCAATCACCATTCCATTGTTTGTTGATAAGCACTTGGTAAATGCGTACGTTGTTCCTAAACAATATCTGTTTGCAGGGTTAATATTAGTGGCGTTGCTTACGGTTGCGGTCAAAACAGTGTTGGCAAAACGAGTTGAGCATGTTCGTTCGGTAATAGACACGCCGATTTTTGTTGTGTTGGGACTTTCATTATTATCGAGTTTGTTGGCAATAAATACATCAGATAGTTTTTTAGGTAGAAACGATTCTTTTGGGCTTAATTTTATTTTTATTGCAGTATCGGCTCTGTATTATTTTTTGTTGGTGAATTATGTGCGCACGGTGGGGCGTTGGCAGGCAATGTTGAATGTGCTGGTTGCAGTCGGAGGGGTAACAGCAACTTTGTTTGTACTCAAATCCTTGTTTCATTTAGACTTACTTGCCTGGATAGCCCCGGGAATTTGGAATACGGTCGAAAAAATCAATAGCCCGTTTGGTTTGTGGTTAGTGATCGTGTTTGTGCTTTCCGCAGGACAGCTTATTCGTAAGGATGTTGCTCCAGGAAAAATGCTCCTATCTTTTTTTGTCATGCTTGTGTCTCTGGTTTCGCTTGTTCAATTGAGTTTCGTTATTTTGTGGTGGCTGTTATTTGCTGGAATTTTACTTCTCCTCCTTTTGGGCGTAATGTTTATTCATGAGTCGCGACTAGGCTGGTTGTCGGTGTTGTTTTCGGTGCTTATTCTTACAACAGTATTTATCTTTTTCGGCACACCTAAAACTTTACAGTCAGCAGTTCCAGTGGAGGTCTCTTTGGGAATTAAACCTTCTTGGAGTGTGGCTGGAAAGGTTTTGTTTTCTGGTATTAAGCCATTTTTTATTGGTAATGGATTGTCTTCATTTGGTGTTTCGTTTTCTCAATTTCGTCCAGTGGGTTTTAATGCCGACCAGCTCGCCTGGAATCTTCGTTTTAGTCAGCCGCAGAACACCTTTATTGAACTCCTGGCTAGTGGTGGGGTAACACTCGCGCTCGCTTTTGTTTTTGTGGTATTACTTCTTCTTGGTCATGCATTCCAAATTTTGTTTAAGCTGCGTTCAGAAAATGTAATGCAAGGATTGGTTACGCGTTTGGCGGGTATTCCACCACTAGCTATTGAAATTTTTTTGGTGGTAGTAGCGTGGGTGGTAGCAACGATTGGTATGGCATTTGTGTTCTACGGACCAACGTTATGGATTATGTGGTGGTTACTTCTTGGGCTTACTGTAAGTGGGCTGGCTTTTTTGGATAACGGACTCACTTCGGTGCGTGAGTGGGTAGTGGAGGAATCTCCGCAATACAGCTTGTCGTTTTCTTTTTTGTTAATTATTGTGATGGCAGCAGTTGTGCTGAGTGGAATTTTTGGAGCACGGTTGTATTTGGCAGAAATGGATTACGCTAAGGCGCTTCAGAGTAACGCGCAAGATGCGGAAAGGTTTTTGTTGAGCGCGTTATCTAAGCGAAGTAATTTTGATTTGTATCATGCGGCGCTCGCTCAGGCCTATCTGGTGGACGCAGTACAGGCCAGTCAAGCAGCGAAGCCTGATGTGCAAGCAATAAACACGTTGATGGGAAATGCGGTAAACGAAGCGCGGACCGCAATGGATTTATCGCCACGGTCGGTGATGATTGCAGAGAATTTAGCTACTATGTACGAGAACACAGCAGCGCTTATTCCTGGAGCGCGTGATTGGGCGATAAAAACATTGGAGGAGGCACGAGTGCTTGAATCAACAAATCCAGTATTGCGTTGGCGTTTAGGTAATAATTATGCGGGGGCTGGAAAATGGGAAGATGCTATCAAAAACTATCAAGCTGCAATTGATCTTAAACAGGATTATGTGGCGGCCTATGTAAGTTTGGCTGTGGCATATCAGGCTACAAACGATTTAGATAAAGCAGTAGAAACATATCGTATTATTGCTCCGGCCGGGATAAATAATTCTGATTATCTTTTTCAGTTTGGAAAATTATTGTTTAATCGTAATAAAGGCACTGATCGTGCTGATGCTGAAAAGTTGTGGTTGGAGGCAGTGCGTATTACTCCTAATTTTTCCAACGCGTTGTATAGCCTTGGTTTGCTCAATGAAACAAAAGGAAATAACACCGAAGCTCTTCGGTATTACTACAAGGTGCGCGATTTAAATCCGGACAATAAAGATATTATTACTAAAATTAAAGCGTTGGTGGGAGGAGACAGCGCTCCAACTCCAGCTGTTGCAAAACCAGGAGAAAAAAAACGCTAGTAAATTATTTGGGTGTATGAAAAAAATATGGGTGTTAGTATTGTTGGTGGTGTGTGGAATTCCGGCGGCAGTATTTGCAGCCATGTCTTCGACGAACTATACAATTTACGCGGATAGCGTTGATACTGGTGATGTGTTTGCAGCTGGTGGTGGTTATGAGCTTTCGGGAACGGTAGGCGAATCCCCTGCTGGTTTTTCGACGAGCACCTCGTATGAGGTGCGTGCTGGATATCAAGCCATGGAGCGCGGTGAGTTGACGGTAAGTTTAGATCCAGAAACGGTATCGCTCGGTACGCTAAACACGTCAACCGTGGCTAGTGCTTCTGTGATAGCGCGGGTAACTAGCGATGCGGATACTGGTTATTCGCTCTCTGTTGGAGGGGTAAGTAACGCATTGCTTGATTCGGTGGCAGACGGAAGTGTAAGTGCGGGTGCAGGAGAGTATGGTATGGCGGTGAGTGGGGCTGATAGTGTGGTTGGTTTGGAAGATGTGGCGGTAGTTTCCAACCAAGTCTTAGCGGCTTCATCGACAGCAGTAGTTGATAGTGCAACTGTCTTGACGTTTAAGGCTTCGATGAGTGAAGCAACTCCTCCAGGAACTTATAATCAAACAGTAGTTTTGCAAGTAGTAGCAAATTTTTAATTGCCACAGCAATTTGTCATGTTAAAGGATAACATACAATATAGTTGGTTTTTTAGAGCTTTATTACCAGTAGCGGTATTATCTTTTTTGGTTTTGGGAGGAGTACAGCGTGTTTTGACGGCTGGTTTTGGGATTAGTCCCCCACGTGGAGTGGTTACTGTGGCACCAGGCGGGGAAACTGTTATAAGTCAAACTATTAAAAACGATTCCACAAAAACTACTCATTTTCGACTGCAAGTGATGGGTGTTGTCCGTAGTGCAACGGGCGGAATTGTATTAGTCTCGGGGCGAGATGTAGCTGAGGCTTGGATAAAAACAGAAAAGAGCGACATGTCTATTGGTCCAGGGAAGGAAGAGAAGGTTCAATATGTTATTGCAGTACCAAAACGAGTTTTGCCTGGCTCGCACTATGTGGGTTTGGTAGCGGAAACAGTTCCAGAGGGAGGAGTAAACGAAAGGGCGGTTGGAATTACCACGCGCCTCGTTACTATTCTTACTGTTCAAGTTTCAGGTGTTGTGGAAGAGAAAATCTCTCTTGTGAATTGGCAACTGAATGGTGTATGGTGGAACAGTGTGCGGGCAGTACAATTACGTTTAAAAAATGAAGGAGCAATTGAAGTGCCAATTCGGATACAGTTAATGGGACGCGACTGGTTTCATCATCGACAACAATTTACTATCCCTTTTGATCGACAAGTTTTGGTTGGCGAAGAGCGAGATGTTTTGGAAGTAATTAATGTTGCAGGAATGAAAAATACGTTTATTGGGCCGACCGCTTTGGAGCTCGTTGTTTCGTATGGTCGTACTGCGCAAGTAATCGTCAGTGCTAGAACGGTCTGGTTTGTGCCTGGTTGGTTGGTTGGGTTAGTGGGTGCAGTGGTGGTTTTAGGAGGGGTATTTTTATGGCAGAGAAAACGTACTTAGTATGCAGCGTGTTTTGTTAGTATTTTTAATCACAACAGGAACACTGATCGGTGTTTTTTCGTGGTTGTCGGCTTCGGCAGAAACCAACTATCAAGGAGTGGTAATAAGTTTAACGGTGCCCAGCTCAACGGCGGGTGCTTATTGTGGTAATGGTGTTGTTGAAGCAGGAGAAGAATGTGATGGTGGTGGGAGTAACGGCTCATGTCCGGCAAATTGTAGCTCTACATGTGCCCCCAATTCATGTGGTGATGGGGCAACATCGGACACAACCAGTGTTTTAATAAAAGCAAAACCAGAGAAACGTTTTTTGGGCGAGTCAGGACAACGCGACAATTTTGGCACGATCATTCTGCTATCTTTTTTTGATCCAAATTCTTTGAGTTCTCCCCAAGAGATGGTTTTGGCTACCAATGATCAGGGAGAAGTAATAATAGACAAAAATAACTTGCCAGATTTAGCACCTTTTTCGGGGTGGTCTGCTACTGTAAAAGGACTATCACATCTGACAAAAAAAATTATCAATGTTGATGTGATTAGAAATCAAAGAACGGTATGGGACTTTACTGCTAATAATCAAAATTTTTTATTGGCGGGTGATGTGCAAGCAAGAAAAGATGATGTGGTAGATGTTCAAGATATTTCTGCAACGCTCACTGCATTTGGAGCGCAGAAAGATAAAAACGCTGATTTAAACAACGACGGTGTTGTTGATGTGCAAGATATTAGTATTATTCTTCCTAATTTTGGTAGCATCGGTGATAAATAATTTTTTATGTCTTTTTTTTCAAAACGAGTGGGTGTGGTGGTGGGGGTGTTAAGCGCGGTACTTATTTTTCCGATATCGGTTTTTGCGGCCGCCTCTTTTGAATTGAGTCCAAGTGGTGGGTCGTTGGTGGCGGGGTGTTCTCAAACCATCAAGGTTATTATGAAAACGGATAGTGTGGTAAATGGAGCGCAAGTGTATCTGAATTATAGCGGTTTAGGAAATGCAGATTTATCGATAGAAAAAGGTACTGCTTTTTCTTCGTACGGCGTTTCACCTGAAGTGTTGCCGAGTAATATGAAAATGCGCTATGGCTATGGTGCGGATGTGATCGGCCAAAATCTCGAATTTGCGAATATTGTTTTTTCTCCGCAGCAGGTTGGTTCGAATGTGTTGTTAACCATTAATACAACAAACATTAATAATGGGACAAAAATAAGCAAAATTGCCCGCGCTTTGGATGGTCAGAATATTTTAACAAACACGATTGATGGGTCCTACACAGTGGTGAGTGGGTATTGCGATTATAATGATCCTGTTTTTGTTTCTTCTACTCCAGCAAAAAACGCTGTCAATTTTCCGGTAGATAAGGATATTATTTTGGATGTAACTGATACTGGTGGTTCGGGTATCGACGCTAATTCATTTTTGGTAGAGGTAACTCAAGGGGGTAGCACAGTTCCTGTGCAAGTTTCCTACACCAAGATAGGGTTAAATGATAATCATTATTTGTTTACCGTCCATCCTGTTTCTAATTTAATCCCCCAAGTAAAAGTGACAGTAAATGCGAGTGTGAGGGATAGGGCAAATAATTCCGGAAATGAAAATATTACTTTTAACGACCTTACCTGCCAACAACTTGGTTGTGTTGATTCAGGGACCATTACTCCTACTTCAACAAGTTCATCAACTTCTTCTGGTGGTGGTACGGGGATTACCCCACAATGTAGTGATCATGAAGATAATGATGGCGACGGACTGATTGACTACCCGGCAGATCCAGGCTGCAAGAGTCCGGAGTGGAACAATGAATATGTGGCTGGTGAAGCGCAGAATCCTAACCCTACCACTGGTGGTGGCACCCAAACCTCTGCTTTGTTGACCGTGGACAATGTGCATTTTTATTTAGCACAAGGATCTATTGAAGCTCATTTAGGGTCTGGTTCAACATTGGAACACCTGCCGCAGTCATCTTTAAAAATTGCAGTTGATACGAATATTGGTGAAGGGGTAACTGCCGCGAAAGTTATTTTGGGTGAAATGCGACGGGATATGTTTTTTGATAATGCCCTTAAAAAATACGCAGTAGAATTATTTACCCCAGAGGGCTCTAGTGTGATTGATGGCACAGTAACCGTAGTTCATGGGAGTATAACTGAGTCAGTGCCGTTTCATGTTGTGCTATTACCGTTAGGAAAAATTTTTACTAAGACAGTTGTGGGGGGTGAAAAAAATTTAGCTGGAGCGCATGTTTTTCTAGACCAGCTCACGGGGGCAAATAATTTTGTACCAGTCAAAGAAGCGTTTACCAACGAAAACGGTGAGTATTCTTTTGTGGTCCCAAACGGAGGGTATCGTTTGCGCGTTCAGACAAGTGGTATCTCAACCGAAGAAACAGCGGGTTTTCGAATTACGAACAATATTGTGAATCGTCCTGTGGGTATTCTTATTCCTCCCAATCCAGACGCCTCACTTTCAGAACAAATTCAATATGTAGCTGAGGTTGTGGCACGTCAGAGCGGAAAGACTTTGGGGCGTATCAATGATCCGCAGGTAGAAAAAATAGTAGGAAACCAGATAGCTCCTTTAGCCGCGGCTACAACCGCTTTGGCAGTTGTTCCTGCGTTGTCGCTTTTGAATCTTCTTTCATATTTGCGCTATCTGTTCTTACAACCACTCCTTCTCCTGCGTCGTCGGCAACGAAAAGAATGGGGTGTGGTCTATAATACGCTGAACAAGTTACCGGTTGATCTGGCTGTGGTGCGTTTGATTGAGGTAAGTGGCGGCAAGGTGGTGCAGTCGCGTGTTACCGATCGCGAAGGCCGATTCGCTTTCTTTGTTTCCGTTCCTGGTTTGTATCGAGTTGAAGTTAATAAAGATCGTTTTATTTTCCCGAGTAAAATTCTTCAGGGAATTTCTGAGGATACCTCATTTTTGGACCTGTATCATGGTGAGCCAATTCATGTTGATGTAAAAGATACGGTAGTAGCGGTAAATATTCCGCTTGATCCGATGGGTGGGATAGAAAAAACACCAAGCCGTATTATTTGGGATCGTAGTTTTCGTCAATTTCAAGTAGCTTTATCGCAATTTAGTATTGCTGCCGGAATAATTTCACTTCTTATTACCCCTACTTGGTTTGTAGGAGGGTTGCTCGTATTGCAAGTTGTTCTGTATGCGCTATTTCGACGGTTAAGTCAACCGAATAAACCAAAAAGCTGGGGCATTGTAAGTGATTTACGTCAAAAAACACCGGTAGAACGAGTCATTGCTCGGTTGTTCTCGAAGCAATTTGATAAACTTGTGGCCACTGAGGTTACTGACGGCAAAGGACGGTATTCGTTTTTGGCTGGTCCCAGTGATTATTATGTTACTTTTGAAAAAAATGGTTATAAAAAAGAAATAGTAGAGGGTGTTCGGGTGAAAGAACACGGTGAAACGGTAAAAAAAGACGTGTCAATACAAAAAATTGAGGAAGATAAAAAATAGTCCACAAAAAACAAGATAAACTTCGCCCTATATGTGGTATAATAAGGTATATGGAAAAAATTGATCGGCTGTTGAAAAAGAATCGAAAGAGAACTCGGGCCATTTTAATGTTGGGGCCATTATTTTTCTTTGTGTTTTTGTTTTTTGGGCTCGTAGCCCGTTCTTCTTTTGCTGTAGCCGCAGCGGTTCCAGACGTTATAACGTATCAAGGTAAATTGTTGCTGAATAATGCTTCGGTAACGACTACTGTCCCAATACAGTTTGTTCTCTATGACACTCCCAGCGCTGGAACGATTTTGTATACGGCCAGCGGAACTATAGGGGCTCCAGCAGCAACAGCAGTAACTCCAAATAAAGGCTTATTTAGTGTTGAGTTAGGTGGAAGTGGAACAAATCCATTAGACGCGGGCGTAGTATTTAAAAATAATAGCTCTGTTTATCTGGAAGTAACGGTAAACGGTGAAACCCTTTCTCCTCGCAAACGTTTAACGGCTAGTCCGTATGCTTTTAACGCAAAATATTTAGACGGTATTGCCGCCACAAGCACCCCCACTAGCTCAGCATATATTCCAGTAGCGGATTCTTCTGGTAATTTTAGTTTTAATCGGGTAACTTCAACCGGTTTTGTAGTGTCTGGCACTTCAACCTTGGCTACAACTACTATTTCTAGTTCGACTATCGGGGTAGCGAATGTGGGGAATCTCTTTTTGACAAATGCCACCGGCACGAACTTATTTGTTTCCAGTCTTTCTGCGAGTAGTAGTGTTTTTTCCAGTGTTACGTCGAGCAATTTTTCCGTTACTGGTAATTTAGACATAACCACAGCGGTAATTCTTGGTCTCTCTACCGCGGATCTTTCGGATAGTAGCAGTCTGGCATATTTGGTTGGTGCAAATACCTTTACTGGTCCAAATACTTTCTCTGGAAATACTACTTTGGCCACTACTACCATTAGTTCTTCTACTATTTTTACTGCCAATATTAACTCGCTTAATGTTTTGTCTTCCTTGTCGTTGCCTGTTGCCTCAATTCTCGAGGCCTATCTTGCTCCTAATTCTGTTTCTTCCACCACGCTAAAATCAACAGGAGTAGTGGCTGGCACCTATGGTTCAGCCACACAAACAGCTCAATTTGTGGTGGATGAAGATGGTCGCATCCTTTCAGCCACCAATGTAACTATCATTTCTTCATCTACAAGCCCTTCATCATCTTTTGATGGTACCATCGCTGCGGGTGATTTGTCGGGCACCTATCCAAATCCAACCGTGAGTAAAATAAATGGCAATACATTGGGTAACACGGCCATTACTGGTGGTAACATTTTAGTGGCCAGCAGCACAGCAGGTTGGACATCGGTAGCGCTGGGGGGTGATGCGACGATTGATTCTTCTGGTTTACTTTCCATTACCAACAATACGGTTACGGTGGCCAAGTTAGTAGCAGGTGATTTTTCTAGTAAAATAAATACTGGTACTTATTCTATTAATGTTACCGGAACCGCTTCGAATGTAACTGGTGTGGTAGCATTGGCTAATGGTGGAACCAATGCAAACGCTAGTTTCTTCACTACCCCGGGCGAGTTTATTATCTATGATGGAAGTCGGTTAGTGGGGGCTGGTTTTTCTTCATCTTCGTTTGCTTTGACTAGTCACACACACTCCGCGGCAGATATTACGGCCGGTATTTTTTCGGGGGTAAGTTATACGTTCGCTAATGATTTGGCAGTATCTGGTTTTTCAACATTCCGTACCACCACCATCAGCTCTTCTTCTATTACCACCGCCAATATTAACTCGCTTAATGTTTTTTCTGCCCTCACTCTTCCAGCTGCCTCAATCCTCGAAGCCTATCTCGCTCCTAATTCTGTTTCTTCCACCGCGCTTAAATCAACGGGCGTAGCCAGTGGAATCTATGGTTCGGCCACGGAAATTGCTCAGTTTGTGGTTGATGAAGATGGGCGTATTCTTTCGGCCTCTAATGTTTCTATCGCCGCTTCTGTTACTACCACAGTGACTACTACTCTTGATGGCACCGCCGGCGGTGATTTGTCGGGCACCTATCCGGACCCAACCGTGAGTAAAATTAATGGTAACACGCTCGGCAATACGGCTACCACCAGTGGACATATTTTGGTAGCGAGTAGTACGGCAGGTTGGACATCGGTAGCGCTCGGTGGTGACGCAACGATTGACTATAATGGTTTGTTGTCAATTACAAATAATACTATCACCGCGGCCAAGCTAGCAGCTGGTGATTTTTCGAGTAAAATTAATGCGGGCACATACACAATTAGTGTCACCGGTACAGCCGATAACGTTACCGGCGTGGTAGCTATTGCCAACGGTGGTACAAATGCAAATGCCAGTCATTTTACTACTCCGGGTGAGTTTGTAATTTATGATGGCAGCCGGTTGGTTGGATCAGGATTCACATCGTCTTCCTTTTCTTCGGGTGGTAGCCATACCCATCCTGCTTCGGATATTACCGCCGGTACTTTTGGCGGGTCGAGTTATGTATTTGCTAATGATTTGGCGGTGTTGGGTTCGGCGACTTTTGCTACTGCTACGGTACAGAATGCGTTGCAAACCGACTCTGGGTTATTTTTATCGCAAGTTGGTTTGGCTGTTCCTAATTTGTTAACTAACCCTTCTTTTGAAAGTGGTATCACCAACTGGGGTGATCGACTTGGGTTTTTGGGTGGCAGTACATATTCAGTAACCAGCACTGCTTATAGCGGGTCTTCTGCCTTGCAGTTAGAGGCCAGGCTAGATTTGAGTGGGTTTTTTGGTGGCCCACCGCTTAAAATCGGCTACTTTTATCACGATACTTCTAATGTAACGCAAAGCGCTAGTAGTACTATTAGTTTTTATGCCCGCGGTGCAGTTGGTGGCGAACACGCGCGTATTTTGATTGAGCGTGATCCGGGTACTGGGCAAGCTGGTTGTGGTGGTAGTTTAGCTTCGGTTTATAATTTTACCACTGGTGGTTGGGATTGCGTGGATTTACAAACAAGTGTGGCGGCTTTTGCGGTTGCTTCGCCGAATACTCAATCTTTTAGTTTAACTACAAGTTATCAACGTTTTAATGCTACCTTTAATCCGGGTGCCTATGGTACGGTGCAAATCTCTATATTAGCCGGTGGTGCCTCGGCCTATAATGATGAAGTAGTTTTGTATGATGCATTTAAATTGGAAGCAGGTAGCACTCCGTCATCATTTGATGGTGGTTCATCACCCATGTTCGCTTTAAAAAATAATAACGCAGCGGCGGACTATAATTCACAAACATCACTACTATCTGTTCAGGATTCGGCGGCTACTAATTTTTTCCAGATTATGGGTGATGGCCGGGCCAATGTTGGTAGTGCCAGCGTTACTGGTTCCATTGCTGTTTTTGGTCGTGGTTCAGAGCAAACAGTGCTGAATGGCTATGGGCAATTATTATCCCGTGGCGCATTTGGCTCTGATGATACGCTGACTAGTGCTACTGGATCGCAGTTTATCTGGTATCCAAAGCGGGGTGCATTTAGAGCTGGGTATACTGATACGCTCACCTGGGGAGATAATACAATTGGTAATTATTCATTCGCCGCAGGTAACGAAGTTTCCGCGCCCGGTGTTGGTGCGATTGCGTTTGGTAAAAACGTAACAGTAACCGGAGCAAATTCGGTGGCTTTTAGTGCTAGTTCCACACTTTCCACAGTCGCCAATGATAATATTTTTTCATTGCTTGGGTATAAGGTGGGTATTGGCACGGTTAATCCGGCCACCGCTTTAGTGGTAGTGGGTACTACCACTCTCGAGAATTTATCAGTAACCGGTTCTACTACGCTTGATAATATTAGCCCAACAGGAATAAATCCGGTGCTAACAGTAACTGGTGGTTTAAAGTTGGGGTATGTAGGTTCTGCTGCTCTTGGTACGTTGCGGTGGAGCGGATCGCGATTGGAGTGGTACGATGGTTCTTCGTGGGTAGCAACATCTTTGCCGGCAGCGACGGATAATGGCACTACACTCCGATATGATGGTGCCGAATGGGTGACGAGTACTTTTTTACGGAATCTTTATAGTAGTTCTCAAATTAATATTAATAACGCAACCGGCAGTGCGGTATTAGCAGTGCGTGGAAGTGATCTTGAGTTACCTATTGCGGAGTTTTACAATGGACGTAGTGGTTTTGAAGATGTTCCTGCTATCCTTTCTATTCAACAAGGTGGTGGTGGAAGTGGTTGGGTAGGGATAGGAACAAGTACACTAGATTCAGTATGGGAACCAAAGTTGTTGGTAAAAAGTGACAGTGGTGCTCTAATGAAGCTCGATGGTGGAGTTGATGGTCTCAGTAACGAAATTTCTCGTACTCTTCTTTTTACTGGTCTTGGTCGTCTATCATTAGGAACCACTACTGCGGCAACAGTGAATGCCGCGAAGGTGACAATCGTTGGTGAAGGATCCACTGGAGCCACAAATCCATTGCAAGTGTTGCGTAATGATGGTACATCAAATTTTGTTATCCGTGATGATGGAATGGTTTTTGTTAAAAAAGGAAGTTTGATTGTAAATTCTGATTCCACTGCTTTGTCTCGTCCGGCGTTGTATGTGACCAGAAAATCAGGCGATATTAGTCAGGTCATTGCGCAGTTTACTGATAACGCCAGTTCAACTTTGGCCAACACCATTCTTAGTATCAATGCTGGCGGTATCCAAATTAACACTACAACTCTTGATTATTATAGTGTCGCAGGGATTCAAGGTGTTGGCGGAATTTCTATGGTAGATAGTGGCAGCTCGCCAGGTGTTGCCACCGGACCGCGTTTTTTGTGGAGTGGCAGTAAATTTCGAGTGGGCACATTTAATAGTGAGTTTGGTTTGGGGGCTGACACTATCGCCCTTGGCACTGATGCTTATGCCGACCAAATTGAGGCCACTGCTCTCGGCTTGCATGCGTTGGCTACTGGGCGGAGGTCTTTAGTGTTGGGAAACGGAACTGCCTCTGGTGATTTTTCAACAGCAATTGGTAATGCGGAGTTCGTGTCAGTTGGTCATGATAAAGCGAATAGTTTTAATGTTCCCGAGGCCAGTGGTTATGGTGCGATTGCCATCGGGAGTGGAAGCATAAGTCAAAACTTTGGTGCCAAGACTCTGGCTGCAGGGACATCGTCACTTGCCATTTTTGGTATAGCTTCTGGTACACAGTCGGTGGCGTTGTGGGGTGATGCTTCCGGCGACAATTCAATGGCTTTTGGGCGTTATACTTCTATCACTGCTTCTGGTGCTGTGGTATTAGGGCGGGGTGTTGATAGTAATAACCCGTTATTAAACACTACCAACAATTCTTTGGCTGTTGGTTTTAATTCTGATGTTCCCACCTTTTTTGTAGGTGGTGGTTCGGGAGTTGGCACATATGGCCAAGTAGGTATTGGCACCACCAACACTGCGTACACACTCGATGTGCGCGGTACTTTTGGCGCCACCGGTACTTCCACTTTAGCCACCACCACCATTACCGCAGTCGCGAGCAGTTTAATACCTACCGAAGATAATGTATTTAGCTTGGGTACGTCGCTCATTCGCTGGAAAGATTTGTATGTAAGCTCCAGTAGTTTGCATATTGGCGCAGATGGTGCCGAGGGCAGCATTCATTATAATACTGATGACCATTATTTATCATTCAACGCGGGTAGTGGTATTGCCAGTCAACTGGTGATTGTAAGTAGCACTGGTTTTGTGGGTATTGGTACGACTACGCCTAATGCTGTGCTTACCGTGGGTGGTGGTGCGTATTTGGATGGCGGCTTGGAAGTAACTGGAAGTGCCACATCAACTGGTGATCAATATGTAGGTGGAAATTTATCAGTGATAGGATTAAGTCATTTTGCAAACCTTACTTGGGATAGTGCAACGGGCACGAGTGTGTTTCTTTCAAATGCAACGGCCATTGATGCTATGGTGGGAAATTTAACAGTGACGAGCACTCTCGACGTAAGCGCTGCAACTATTACTGGGCTTTCCACTAGCGATTTGTCTGATGCGAATACAATTGCCTATCTAGCGCCCGATCAAACATTTACCGGGCAAAACAATTTTACCAATCGAGTAACAATTGCTACGGCCACAGTTTATGCTTTCGAAAGCGATTTATTGGCATCAGAAGATGATCTCTATTCTTTAGGATCTTCCACTAATCGTTGGCGCAAAGTATTTGCTAAAACTGGTATATTTGGCACTGCTGGAATGAATGATCCATTAACCATCAGTGAGAGCGGTATCGTGGCCAACGGTATGATGTCGTTGAGCGTTCAAAATATTGGTGCGGGTGGGGTAACATTGAGTTCAAATGGATCCGCATCTCTTCAGGTGACGGGGAATAATATTTCTTTGAATGGAGATTTGGCTACGGTGGGTGGAGGGTTAACCGTTGTAAACACTTCAACGCTTGCTACCACTACGATTTCTGGGAACCTGGGAATTGGAACAACCACACCGGCATATCGATTGACATTGGATGGCGATGGAGTGATTGTGGCACACGGTGAATTTGGAGTGGGAGCAGACGCACCAGATGGTCCAGGAACGCGGTTGGTGTGGTTACCGCAGAAAGCGGCCTTTCGGGCTGGAGTAGCGGAAGGTGGACAGTTTGACAATGCAAATATTGGAAATTATTCCACTGCGTTTGGTCTTAATGTTACTTCGTCTGGGGCGGGAAGTTTTGTGACGGGGGTAGATAATGATGTGACAGGGGACTACTCTTTCGGTACAGGGCGATACAATTCGGTCAGTGGAATTTATTCAGCTGCGTTTGGTGTGTTTAACACTGTTTCTGGTAGTATTTCAGTGGCATTAGGTTCTGGTAATCATCTAAATAAAGTTTATTCTTATGTTCTTGGCTCAGCCAATATACTTGACTCTGAGTCGTCTTTTGTGTTGGGGGAAGGCAATATTATAGACGGCCAGCCTTCAGCTACAGTTTTAGGGGTGGGTAATGTTCTTCATGATGGAGGTGTGGCTATTGGTCATATAAACCAAGTAACATCATCTGGTTTTGCCGCTGGTTATGCTAATAGAGTTGAGGGTAACAATTACGCCTTTGGTTATGGAAATGTAATCGGTAACGGAAATGTTTCGTCAACAAATTCAGCCTTTGCTTTTGGAAATAATCTTAATATAACAGGGGGTGGTGGGTTTGCAATAGGTTCAGGGGTTTCCATTCACGATCTTTTGGTAAACGATATTGCAGATTCACTATTTGTTGGATTTAATTCTAACCTACCAACATTGTTTGTTGGCCCAAGCAATGGTGTAGGAACATTTGGGAGTGTTGGTATCGGTACGACAAATACTTTGTCAATACTTACGGTAAATGGTGACGTAACTCCGGCACTTGATGGGGTTTATAGCTTAGGTACGTCAACCTATAGATGGAAAGATTTATATTTAAGTTCGAGTAGTTTACATATTGG
>CAYTMT010000002.1:34280-36591 GCA_964439095.1 uncultured Gammaproteobacteria bacterium
CTGTCGCCCTCTCCGGTCGTGTTCCGGTAAAAGTTACAAACATCAACGGTAATATTTCAATCGGTGATAAACTTACTTCGTCGGACATTCCTGGTGTGGCTATGAAAGCCACTGCTGATGGTCCTACTATCGGTATTGCTTTAGAAAATTACAGTTCCTTGGCAGTGGGAAAAATCATAGCCATGGTAAATTTGAGTTGGAACAATATTGCGGCGACTAAACTTACCGTAAGTTCCAATAACAATACGCTCACCGTTGGTTCATCTTCGTCAACGTACAATCTGGCAGTTACGGGAGATTTACGATTAACTGGTTCCTCTACTAATACCATTTCGTTTGCTAATGGGGCATTTTTGACCAGCGCAGCGCAAGCCGATAGTGGTGCTGTTGCCTTTACTTTCAATGGCGCTAACTTCACCACCAACACTAACGCGTATTTATTGTCACTTCGTTCCGGTGGTAGTTCGGTATTTTCTGTTGCGGGAAATGGTGATATTCATACTGTAGGAAGTGTGTATGCTAACAGTGTGGTAATTGGCACTCCTGGTACTCCAGGTGATTTGGCCGAGCGTGTTGATATTGCACCGGATGACAATGTTGAAGCTGGAGATGTGATGGTGGTGGATGAAAAACGTCTAGATACCTACCGTCGTAGTACTGCTGCCTATGCCCAGGCGGTCGCTGGTGTAATTTCCACCAACCCAACCATTGTGGTTGGAAATGGAAAAACAGATTACAATGCAGTCTTGGCAATGGTTGGTCGTGTGCCGGTAAAAGTTTCCAGCGAAAACGGTGCTATCAAACGTGGTGATTTGTTGGTTGCAGCCACCACTACTGGACACGCAATGCGTTATGATGCGAGTAAAGACAATGGTGATAGTATGGTAGGGGTAGTAGGTATTGCACTAGAATCATTTACCGATTCTGGTACCGGAAAAATTATGGCACTTATTCGTACGGGTTGGGTCAATAGTCGGAACGCCACCATTAGTAATTTGTTGGAACAGACAGCAACTATTTTAGCCGATCGATCGGCGGTTGTTTCGGAAGGTAATCTTTCAGTTGGTGGTAATGGTGAAATGTTGGTCGGGCGCAGTGATTTAGATGTGGCAAATTACCGCATCATAAACGTCAGTGGTATTACAGGAAAAAACAATCGATGGACAATTGATGAGCACGGTAATTTTATTTCTCGTGTACAAACTTCAGTTGGGGATAAAGATCTTTACGGTTTACAATCTCCGTCTTCGGAGTATGTGTTTTCCAGTTCTTCGCAATTGGTTGCTGGTGAGGCACATGTTGAATTTGATACCCCTTCACAGGAAATTATTGATGGTAATGCTCCGCTTAAAGTGATTGTAACGCTTACTTCTGGTGGGGCAAAAGGGGTGTATGTAAGTGAAAAAAATGCACACGGATTTGTGGTAAAAGAGCTTGATGGTGGGGTGGGGGAGGCAACGTTTGACTGGATGGTGATCGCACAAAAAAAGAGTGTCGAAGAGGTTGTTCCAGAAGTGGTGGCTCCAGAAGTTGTTTCGTTGGTTGTCCCTGTGTCTAGTGAAAGTAATTCAACAAGTAGTTTAGTGAATGAAGAGGTAGTGAATGTAAGTAGCACTCCGAGTAGTGGTGGTTCGGTTGAAGTGCCTGTAATTAGTCAGTCTGTAGATATTGTTTCTCCCGCATCTTCGCCAGAGGTAGTGCGGGAAGGGCCTTCTAGCCAAAATGCCCCAGTAGAAGAGGTGCCTGTTTCTGTTTCAGCACCCATCATTGAGAGTTCGCCCGCCCCGTCTCCAAGTGAAAGCCCTGTGTCCGATGTAGTTAATCCTTAGGAAAACATTGACTTTTTCTTAAAATCTGCTACAGTACCTTTAGAGTGTTAAAGGTGCTGTTCTTTTTTCAACCCAAAAAGTGGCTAAAACCACTTACCAACCAAAAAGAGGCGTCATGTGGAAGTTTACATGGTTCGTGATCGTGGTTGCTATGGTGATCATGATCGGTGGGTGTGGTGAGACGAGTCGAGTGGCTTTTTCGGATGTTGTGAATGGTTCGGATTTTGATCCGAGCCTGATCGACACCGGAGGCAACCAGCCCGAAGAGTCGGCAGATGCTGACACGTTCAGGGATTGGGAGTCAGAAGAAGTCTCCGAAGATCCTCCTGAAGAGGAGGTCGAAGAGACCTCCGTCGAAGCCGACCCTGAACCGGAAGCCGAACCTCAGATCGAGGAAGAAGCTCTGGAACTCACTGTCGAAATCGATGAAGAAGTCTCCGAAGATCCTCCTGAAGAGGAGGTCGAAGAGACCTCCGTCGAAG
>CAYTMT010000002.1:36691-37345 GCA_964439095.1 uncultured Gammaproteobacteria bacterium
GAACCTCAGATCGAGGAAGAAGCTCTGGAACTCACTGTCGAAATCGATGAAGAAGCCATTTCATTCAAAATGTTTGGATGCGATGGATTCATTTCATCTGCTTGGGTGCGGGAACTTTGCAACGGAAAGAGGACTCCTCTAGGGGAGGAGGTTCCTCCGGAAACACCTCCGCCACACGGCGTATTCAAGGCTGTGTCTTCGGGAATGGTGGCGGGCAGTTGTATCTGCCTCTCGGAAAAGGGTTCAATCCCGGCAACGAAAACTATGACCGGTTTCACTTGCAATCGGTTAGATGATTCCACTGCATGTGGAATTATGTGCTTTCAACAGCCTGCTTCGGTTGGCGCTGCTGTGCCTGAGGCAAAACCTCTCTCAACTTGTGAAGCGGCGTCGTGGGTGACACCTGCCAACCAGCATCCTTGTGAGACGGGTGGGGTTAAACACCCTGGGGTTTGCAACTCTAGTGCGGAGTGCTTCATTCCGCCAGAAGTGATCTTTAAGGTTGCTTTGGCGGAAGGGTCTCCGCCACCGCCGTCAGACGGCGATGCTCCGGATAGTCCGGACGACAGTGAAGTCGACGACGAGTAACCATTCTCGACGTCGCCAGGGGGCCGGTGGTAATCCACCGCCGGCTCCTTGACCTTTCTTTTTTTT
>CAYTMT010000003.1:0-36336 GCA_964439095.1 uncultured Gammaproteobacteria bacterium
TCTTTCAAATCAGAACCTTTTCCGTGTGGAAAAACTTCCATCACTTTTTCCAATATAGACATATCCTTAAATTTGTCCTCCTTGGAAATTTCTTTCCACGTAAAAATAAGAAACTCCCACCCCAAATGACGATCAATAATTTCGTTGAATTTTATTTTATCAGCAAAAGGATTTGTTGTGGGATAGAGTTCTGGATGAGCCTGCTCACCGGGGTTTTGAAAAAAGTATAGCTGCTTGGCAATATCCCACGCCGCCCACGTATGACTTTTTCCAAATGGTGAAATTTTCAATTTTGGCAACGAGTTATCCAACTGAGCATTAAACTGTTCTACATTTTTTTGGAACGCTTCTCGGGCTGCCTGGATATATTGTTCATACCTTTCCTGTTGTTGTTTTTTGGCTTCCGCGGAAGAAATTTGCCCATTATTCTCGGACCAAAAATTACGCAAAGCGGTAGCATATTTTACTATCGCAGGGCCATCCTTATCTCCTCTCCAACTTTTTTTCTTTGCTTGAATTCGTTGATCACGCCCGGCGGGATCAGGTTGATTCCAAACATCCGGTACATCAAAATATCCAAAATATTTCTCAAAAATTTCCTGCTCTTCACGACGAATTTTTTCTGCAGCTGTTTCGACAGGGGCGGTAGGTGCCACGTCGACTGGAGAAGCCTTAATTGCCGTATCTGGCCGAGTTGGTTGGGGCGGTTGGAGTGACTGAGTTGACTCTTTGACCACTTCCCTGCCCGAAGAATTTTCCAGCACAAAATTCGCATCTGCATCCGGAAGCTCAAATTCTTGTTTTGGTCCTGGCACAACTATTCCCCGACGGGTTAATTTGGCCAGAATTCTGTCGACTTCGGACTGTGCTTCATTCGGATCAAATAACGGACTTGTGTCTTGGGAAAAAATTTCTTGCCAGAGGTCGTTTAATCCTTCTTTTTTTGCATACTCTACCCCAGCTAATGGGGTCCTAAAAGATTCCCTGGTGTCTATCTGAACTACCAGATTTTCCGCTACAGACAAATAATTATCCTTATTCATAAAGCCCGCCCTATAAGCGCGTTCCAAAACCTGAAGTAGGGGTTGATTTTTTTCTTCTTTCAAGAAATAAACCACTTTGTTAAGGTCTCCTAATTGCTTAAAATCTTTGGCTCGAAAAATTCTATCATATAATTCTAGCAAAGCGTCGCTTGGGCCTTTGTCTTTTTTAGACTGCTCAATTTTTTTAGCTAACTCATTAAACGCATCCAAACCGCGCTGTCTTTCTGCGTAAAAACCTCTCTTCTCTGGTGCCACAGGAAGCGGTTCTGGTTCAGAAGGAGAAAGTTTTGGCTTTGGCGCCTCAGGAGCTTTCAGAGGAAGTTCCGCCGGAGCCGGCGGAGCTGGCACAGTGGCTGGAGCGGCTAGAACAGCCTCTGGTGGACCGGACGGTTCTTGATTGTCAGCAGGTGTGCGTGTCGGAGCCGGCTCTGGAGCGTGGTTTGTCGAGGTATCGGCCGCTGCGTCTTTTTGCACCACGGCTTCCTCAGTTTTAGCTGGCGGTTCACCATCGTCTTTTTTAGCGACAGGTGCAACCGCCCCCTCAATGGCTGGGGCCTGGTCACCACCCACCTTTTGCTCTGGTCGTACTACAGTCAATTTTTTTGGTGTAAGTAAGTTTCTACCACGAGATACTTCTTTCCAATCTTTCCAAGTAGTATTAATCAACTCCCTCATTCTTTCGTCTTCCTCATTTTCAAAATAGTGAAGAAGAAATTTCCGATAATCAAATTTACTCCCATATTTTTCCTTGCCTTTAATTGCCTGCATGATAAAATCAAGGTAGTCATCCTCAGAATCAATACATCTATCATAGTAAAAAGACTCTAATACTCCCACAGGAATCCCACCACTACTATCAAGAAAATCCACGACTTTCTTTACTCTCAAGAGTTCCTCTTCGGAGGAAGATTTTTTTATAAACTCACCAATTTCAGACAATGGGCTGCTTGGTTTTCTACGAAGGTCTCTCAACAAACCATTATAGACATTTGTTGCGACTGTTCGAAGTTTTTCTAACCCCTCATCGCGCTCTACATTGACACCCGCAATTCGCTGCTTCTTTGTTTCCTCTCGCTGTAAATTCTCTTTCGCAATACGCCCTTTTATTTCTTCAATTTTTTTCTCCATCTGGGGTAAATCCAACTCAGTTATTTTTGCCTCTACGGCAGACAGTTTGACTGGAGCACGAAAATTCACTTTTCCATCTCTGACTCGCCACAAATCAGCCTCGGATAATTTTAGAGTTATGTCGCCAAGGGTAACTCTATCGAACTTATTACAATTTTGCAGTAATTCCAATGCTGCACTATAAATTTCTCTGATCTTCGTTTCATAACCAGAAATTTTTTCATAATCCTCCACATTCTGAGGTGCTTCTTGTGGTAAGACAGGTTGCGGAGAGGTAGCCACAACCACAACTGGCGTTCGTTTTTCTGACAACTTCCTTAGGACTGCTTTTTGCACATCATCTTCTCCGACCGGTGGTGCCTCTGGTTTTTCTTCTTTTTCATGCGTTGCAACAAGGGCAGCCAAAGCTTCTTGTACTTGTTTTTTTTCTACTTCTCTTTCTTCTTGTTCTTTTTTAATTTTCGCTTGCCGCTCTTCATCAACAACCATACGCTTCTTAAGACCAGCTATAGCCGTATCAAGACTCTCAGCAATTTCGGCATAATCTGATTCTCGACTGCCTTTCTTCACTTTTTTTATAAATTTATCAAAAGTACTAATAGTTTCTATGGTTTTGATCCCAGCACCAAAAGGAATAAACAAGTTAGTTTTGTTTATTGATGAACCATCTACAGGAAGTTTGTGATATAAGTCTAAAAATTCGTCATATTTCTGTTGCACTTGTTCCTTAGTAACTTCGACGGTTTCTTTTTGAGCAACCACCTCTGCTGGCTGAGTAACAGCTTCTGGAACCGTGACTTCCGGGACTGCGAGTGCTTCTGGCGCCACAACTACTGACTCAGCAGCCGACACAGCTTCTTCGGCTGGTGGTGCGGTAACCTCTTTTGTAGCAATAACTTCCTCTACTGCTGGCGCAACCTCGCTTATATCGACTGGGGCAGATGGCAAGCCCTGCTCTGGAGAAATAGGTAAATCCGAAGGTGGCGTTGGTGATTTTATCTTTTTAGCACGTGCGCTTTTACTTTTTATAGATGGTTTTTCTTCTTCAGAAAGAAGCGGTTCGGTAACAGGTTTTTCGGATGGAGCAGGCTCGGAAACAACCATAGTTTCCTCTTCGTTAATACCGAGTAGTTTTTTAATCTCTTTAAATATTTTTTTTATCTCCTTATCGCTCTTTTTAAAACCTTTCTCCATTACACAATTTTGAATACGTGAAAATACCACTTGATTTGAAAGACCGTTAACAGTTGACAACACGTTAAGCCTGTCAAAAATACTAAAAGCAAAATTTTCCTGACCATGACCATCATCGTCTTTAGTTTTTATTCTTCCCAAAACATCTACAGCTCGAACAAGCTTAGAATTGCTTTTAAACACCTCGGCCAACCTAATTTTGTCCAGCACTTCAAACTTAAGCACATCAAAGTCTTTCTGCTTTGTTTTTAAAGCAACATCGAGACCGATAGCAGTACTAAAACCTTTAAAAGAATCAAGCAGGCCGGTTTTCCATTCTTTAAGATCATCGGGAACATCAGCTTCTACTTTTTCCCGCAGACGATTAATCAGGGCAAATAGATCACTTGCTTCTGGCGACTCCTTTAATTTTTCCCTCTTTACACCATTTACTTCTCCAACACCACCTGCTTCTCCAAACATACACTAAAAAATTACCTTATGCGCGGTAGCGTAGTCGCCACAGCGTGTAGACAAACATCCCGGCCAAAAAGCCTACCCCCATATTGAGTGGCAAATTGGGTCGAGAAGGAAAACGTGAAACCAGTGGATTATTGACCGCTTTAATCGTTACATCTCCACCCACATACTCCCAGCCCTGGCTCACTACGGTTTTGGTAACCGCATTCGACAACACCACCGCACTTTCGCGCGTTTCGGCATACACGGTGATTTGCATAATACTAGTTCCATAGATCATCCGACCTTTGACATCATCGCCCCACTTGATACGGCGCGACCGATCATCCGATTCTTGTTTCCAGAGCGGAGAGTTATTCATGAAACTGATTACGTCTGGACTTTGAATTACTTTAGAAAAAAAATCAGTGGTGCCCATGACTCCGGCCAAATTTTCACCCACACGTTCTGCTGCTTTAGCTTGGGTGTATGGATCAACACCAGCTTGATCGCGAGAAATAATCAACACCTGACTGACAGCGCTATATTGTCGCGGCAAAAAGAAACTGGCCACTCCCGCGATTGATGCCAATAAAAAACCCCACACCAGAAGAAGCTGTACGTGTTTTGCAGAAGAAGTTGCCATACAAAAAATATTTACAATTATACTTGGCTAAAGTATACCACATTCTACTAACAACAACAAAGCAATGGATATTTTACCTCCAGCGAGCAACCAGTGCAGCGATTAAAATAATGGCTACGGCATTTAGCAATAAAAACCACGCTTGCCGTCGACCATCGATTCCATCCGGAGACAGATGAAATCGTAACATATGCCACAAACAATACCACATCCACGTAACCATAAGACCGGCCATCGCAAACCCCCATGGGAGCATACTTATCACCATTGCCAATTCAAACACCACTGCCGCCACTGTCCCAAGTGCGTAAAAAAAACGCGCATTAAACGGCAAGCCATACATCAACCACCACCAAGCACTCACTGCCGTTGTGATCAACGCACCAATACTTATCCAAATCCAAAAAACCACCACATACCAAACTTGGAACTGAATTACAGCAAACAGACCACTCCACAAAGCAGCCAAGGCATAGGCTGAAATCAAAAACAACCAACGACGATGAGGTTTGAATAAAAAAGAAAGGTCGGTATTCTTTTTAGGAATAAGGGCATAAGCAGCAGCCGAACCATAACTAAGCGCAATAGCGATCGCATACCAAGCAATAACCCAGTCAACAAACAAAAGCATGGTGGCATTACCAAAAATAAAAAGAGCGACTGCTCCAAAATGTTGCATGCGAGAAATCTGAGCCGGAACATACACTAGTTCCGTCAGAACTAAAGCCAAGAACAATCGTAAAAAAATAACAAACCCCAACATGACCCAGGACGAAACCATGCGAAATGACAATAAAAACAAAACACTCAAAGCGAGGTCAATACCCACTGCCAAATACGGATGAAGCGAAATGTCGTGTTTATGTAAAAACATATTCCTATTGTAGCGAATTGTCGATAAAAATACAATCACGAGTACGAAACTGGATTTTTTGCTATGTTTGTGCTATATTCTCGATATTCATTCGCTCTATGAGCCTAGCAACCAACAAACAAGCCCTGTTCGATTATGAAATCCTAGAAAAACTCCGGGCTGGTTTGGTATTGACTGGCCAAGAGGTAAAATCGATCCGAGGTGGCCATGTAAGCCTTAAAGGGGCCTACGTTACCTTTCATGGAAAAAACGCCTTTTTGACCAACGCCCACGTAAGTGCTTTTAAACAGGCTGGCCCTCTCCCCACCTACGATCCCACCCATAGCAGACAACTACTTTTAAAGCGCAAAGAAATTAGCTATCTCAAGAGCAAAGCCGCCGAACAGGGCTTGACAATAGTGCCCCTCAGCGTGTATACTGAAAGGCATCTTATCAAGGTAGAAATTGCTGTAGCTCGCGGCAGACACCAACATGACAAGCGATCGCTCCTCAAAGAGCGTGATGTCAAAAAGGAAATTGAACGAGCTAAAAAATTTCTCTAACCTAGAACACGGGGGTGCCGTGCCTTGACAGAGATTGCTCTATTCATTTGCATACCGGGAGGGCCTGACCTCTCGTCACACAATTCAGGCACATAATAAGTGCAAACTTGTTATCAAAAGTAAAGACCGCATTCTCCAATGCTTTTAGCACTGGCATGCACTTTGCTCCGGCAATGGCCTAAGGGTCGTCGTCCATCGCTCTTGCAATTTCTGGTAGCAAACAGCGGTGTCACTCACCAGAAGTAGGCGAACCATTCTCCGTCGGTGGGTGTTTCGTTCGAAATTAACCCGACATGTGTATTACCTTTTTGCCCACTTTTCCAGGTATACACGAGAACAAAGCGGGCTATGTATGTAGATAGTGAATCGAGGATCATCTGGACGCGAGTTCAACTCTCGCCACCTCCACGCACTTCGCCATAACTTGAGCGAAGGCAGACAAAAAATATGCGTATCACTCACCGTCGAAAAAAAGAAGACCCTAGAAAAATATACCGCTTCAACCTCGGGATTATTTCTCCTGAAGTTTTCGTACTCGGAAACGACGGAAAAAGTTTGGGCGCAATGAACACGGCCGAAGCTCGCCGCTTGGCAGCCGAACAGGGCTTTGATTTGGTAGAAATCAACCCCAAAGCCGAACCACCGGTGGCCCGCATCATGAACTTTGGGCAATTCCAATATCAACAAGAAAAAGAAGCGCGTATCCGCAAAGCGCACCAGCACGTTACCAAAATCAAAAACGTACGCCTGTCACTGCGCATCGGCGCTCACGATTTGGAAATCCGCCGCAAACAAACCAAAGAATTTTTGGAAGAGGGCGACAAAGCAAAAATCGACATCATGCTCCGTGGTCGAGAAAACCAACAATGGCAGTTGGCTATGGATATTGTCAAAAAATTCGTGGCCGCCATCAGCGCCGAAATGACCGTAGTGGTTGACCAACCACTGGAACGCGCCGGCAATGTGGTAACGATCACCATTGGTAAAGGCTAAAGAATGTCCGGGATTTGTTTGGTTAATTGTTAACCACACCAGCCCCAGTCATTCTTTCTTAGCAAGAGTGGACTAATTTATTTTCTATGCCTAAATTGAAAACACACCAGGGTACTGCCAAACGGTACAAAGTAACCAAAAATAAAAAAGTAATGAAACGACGCGCCGGCCAAAACCACTTTAATGCTCGCGAAAACGGCAAGGTGGGACGCAACAAGAAGCAAGATATGGTGATGAGCAAAACGCTTGACCGCGTCATCTCCATGATGCTTCCCAACGCTTAGTTTTTTGCACGTGGAATATTAATATTTAATCAGAGGATTTTCCTCGCGAGAAAAATTCGTATGACCAGAATTAAAGGTGGCCTATTACATGCTAAACGCCGTCGCGGTATTTTAAAACATACTCGTGGTTTCCGCTGGGGCCGAAAATCAAAAATCAAGTTGGCTAAAGTAGCCAAAATGCGCGCCGGTCAATTTGCTTTTGAATCCCGCCGCACCAAAAAACGCACCAACCGCCGCTTGTGGAACGTACGCATCAATGCTGCCGCTCGTGAAGTTGAGGTTAGCTACTCCCAACTGATGGGAGCCCTCAAAAAGCAGGGTATTTCTTTGAACCGCAAGGTGCTTTCCGAAATTGCCATGCACTTCCCGGAAATGTTTAAAAAGATTGTAGAAAAAGCCCAGATCAAAGCCAAGTAACGTGTGGATAACGGGCTGATCTTATCTTGACAACAAACTGACTGCGTGTTACATTAATAATACTATAAGAGACTCTGAAACGTGTTTGGTAACTGGCCAGAACGCCCCCTCCTTCGTTCTCCCTTTACCAGACACATCCAGAGTCTCTTTTGTTTTTTCACAATACAAGAAAGTCCCTAGGACAAAAAACATCACCCTTTCAGGGGTGATGTTTTTATGCGGGTCGGACGGGACTCGAACCCGCAACTTCTGCCGTGACAGGGCAGTGCTCTAACCAGTTGAACTACCGACCCAAATTGTCTTTGTTTTTAATCTTATGGTCAATATAGTACCAAAAGCGTTGGATTTTGTCAAAACTTGCTTGTGGACACGATTTATCGTGGATAAAAAAGAAGAGCCGTGCGGGCGGACTCTTCGACTTAATTTTGAGGTAGCACAACCTCCAAGCCATTCAGTCACCAATCCCTACATCTTTGATCGTGGCAAAGATTTCAGCAAAAGGCGCGGATCCTGGCGGAGTTAGTGACACCGAGACACTCGAAGCTTGAGTATCCACCCGGCACGGTGGATATATACTAACAAAAATATATAAAAATACAAGTGGATAAACTATCCCCACAATTCTGATAACCCTGACTCCTCAATCACCTTCACTCCGAGCGTCTTCGCCTTTGCCAGTTTACTTCCCGGATTATCACCCACAATCACTGCGGTAGTTTTTTTACTCACCGACTCGCTCACTTCTCCCCCCAATGCTTTAATTTTTTCTTTGGCTTCCTCTCGACTCATTGATAATAATGTTCCGGTCAACACAAATGTTTGCCCAACCAGTTTACCAACTCTATTTTTTACAACAGGAGCCTGAATCTGTACGCCGTTTTTGATGAGTTTTTCCACAAAATCACAGTTCTTTTTGTCGCTAAAATAAGCTGCCAAAGACTGTGCCACCTTTTCGCCCACGCCATTAATTTTTTGCAAATCTTCGAGCGTGGCTGCCGTCAATTTCTCTAATGTTGTAAAGTGTTCGGCCACATCTTCAGCCGTCCCCTCGCCTACCTGGGGAATCCCGAGCGCATTCAAAAAACGAGCAAAAGAAATTTTCTTGGCACTGTCCATGGCATCAACCAAATTCTGTGCCGATTTATCAGCAAATCTCTCCAATGGCAACAGATCTCCTACCGTCAACGTAAACAAATCCGCCGCGTCTTTTACCAAACCTTCACCCACCAGCTGCTCCACAATTTTTTCTCCTACATGATCAATATCAAATGCTCGACGTGATACAAAATGAGTAATACGTTTAATTTCTTGCGCGTAACAATTTGGATTTAAACAAAACAAAGCGACTGACTTTGAGTTCAAAACCCCAAACTGCCTACTCACAGATGACCCACACACCGGACAAACTGTCGGCATCGCTACTGACTGCTCGCTCCCGTCACGCATTTTTTCTAATACACGCACTACTTTAGGGATAATATCGCCTGCTTTCTCTACCACCACCGTATCCCCAACCTTAAGCCCCAAACGCTCAATTTCATCAAAATTATGCAGTGTGGCATGTGTTACCGTAGTTCCAGCCAATTTTACTGGCTCCATAAGCGCCACCGGCGTCAAAGCACCAGTGCGTCCCACCTGTACGTACACCTCTTTTACCCGCGTAGTCCCCTGCTCAGCCGGAAATTTAAAAGCAATTGCCCAACGCGGCGCTTTACCCGTAAACCCAAGAATTTCTTGGTATTTTTTTTGATTTACCTTAATTACCACTCCATCAATCCAAAATGGCTGGCTGTGTTTTTTCTTTTCCCACTCGGCATAAAATGTCAAAATGTCTGAAACGTGTTTGCATACCCGCCAGTTGGAATCTGTCTTAAATCCTAATTTTCGCAAATATTCCAACTCAGCACTCTGTGTACTAGGGGCATTTCCACTAGAAATATCGTAGGCCGTTAAAGACAATTTTCGGGCAGCCACAATTTTAGCATCAAGCTGACGAATGGTGCCTGCAGCAGCATTACGCGGATTGGCAAATAACATTTCTCCACGAACAGCTCGATCGGCGTTAATTTCTTCAAGCATGCCCCGATCCAGCCACACCTCGCCTTCGGCAATCAATGCAATGGGTTCTGCCAGCGTTAAGGGTGCTGACATGATTGTCTTAATATTTTGCGTAACATTTTCACCTACCTTACCATCGCCTCGAGTGGCGGCGGTTACTAGTTTTCCCTCCTCATAGGTCAGCACCATGTGTAATCCATCAATTTTTAATTCGCACACATAGTCCAAATCAATCGGACGCATGCCTAATTCTTTTTCTAGGATTTTTAAAATACGCTCTTCCCAATCACGAATATCATCCGCATCAAACGCGTCATTAAATGACCATTGAGGAACTTGATGTTCCACCTTCTCGAATTTTTCCATCGGCATTCCAGCCACGCGTTGGGTGGGCGACTCGGGAGTAATCAAGTCGGGATGTTTCGTTTCTACCGCTCGCAATTCGTCCATGAGTTGGTCATACATGGCATCCGTAACTTCGGGGTCGTTCAGCACATGATACCGGTAGCGCAAATCATCGATTTGAGCCCGAAGGCGAGTAACACGTTTTTGGAGATCAGGTGAAATCATAGAAATATTTTTCTCCTCAATTATACGCGAACCGCCACCAATGAGCAACCATACCCAAAAACCAAGCAATGGCCAGAAAAAAACCAAGTGGAATACGATCTTGCCGTTTTATTTTTCTACGAAAAATTTTTGGTAATAACACCAAAAATCCAACCCAATATCCCAAGAAAATTACCCCCAATACCAACGGAAAACCAAACCAAGCTCCCAAGGCCGCCCCGAGTAAGATGTCTCCACTTCCCACCCAAGCCCCCCGAGAAACAAAGTATTGTAAACCAAAAAAAATAGCACCAACCAAAACCCCTGCACATGTTTTTAATACGCCGCTTCCTTGCCCTGCACTCCATAACAATCCAGCAACTCCTATGACTAGGACAATACTCAACGGTATTTCCTGACGTTTCCAATCACTCCAAGCCAACAAACAAAAAGCACCTGCGCCAATTACGGCAACAGGCGCTACAAAAACAAACATAACAAACGGACTACTTGTTGGTCAAACCGCTCGGGGTAACCACTACTGTGCCTTTAAAATTGTCTGTTTGTGCTTCTAAAGTGGCGGTAATAGCATAAGAACTTGAAGCTGAAGTATACACATAGGCGTTCTGGCCAACTGGATCCGCTGGTACCTGGGCCAAATAAGGGTTCTCACAACCAGATGAATTAAAACCAGTAGCATTTAAACAACTAGAATTTGACCCACCCAAAACAAGCCCATTGCCAGGAGCGGGCGGAAAAGCGCTACGGTCGCGGTAATACAGATCAAGAGTGTTTTGCAATAACGATAAATCTTTTAAACGCACGGAATCGCGCATTTTGGCACGCGCTGACTGCAACAAAATAACAGCTAGCGTGGAAAGCAAACCAATTAAAGCAAGCACCACCAGCAATTCAACAAGAGTAAATCCTGGTAACGTCGTCTTAAATGCTTTTTGATTCCCCATATAATTAGACAGTTATATGCAAAACTTCTCGTATTTTAGCAACTACTTCGGACGGTTTGAAGTGTGCTTTAATTAAATACCCTGCAGCTCCAAGCAACTGACCTTTGTCCACATCTTCTTTTTGTCCTAAATTAGTCAAAAGGATTACCGGAATATCTTTGGTGGATGGATCTTCTTTAATGTTTTTGAGTACTGTAAAACCATCCATCTTGGGAAGTAGTAAATCAAGAAGCACAATATCAGGATGTTTTTTCTGCACTTCTTGTAATCCTTTTTCACCGTTGTCGGCAGGAATTACTTTGAATCCTTCCATTTCAAATTTCTTTTGGTAAATATTGGCCAAAAAAACATCATCCTCCACCACCACTACATTTATTTTCTTCTGTTCACTGTCCATAGATTTAAAAAAATAGTAACATCTTTCCTGTATTGTGCGTTCCAAAAAAAATACTGTCAAGTTAATGTGCGAAGTGCCAGACCAATAGCTACCGCCATACGCGGGCCGAGATCGGCAATTACCGGTCGAAGTCCGTCTTGATATACTACACGCGACCACGGATCGCCCACGTAGCATTTTACCTTAAGTTTTTCACCCATATATCCAGCAAATCCAGGTAATAAGCTTGCCCCACCGGCCAAAATTATTTTTTCTAAACGTTTCTCATGATTACTTTCTTGACGAGCAAATACTTCAATGCTATACGCCACTTCTTTTACAATTGGATCAATAACTGGCATGAGAACTGACAACAAACGATCCACAACCACCTGATCATTGTCTTTAAAAACCGTACGAAACAAATCAAACTTAGCTTGCTCCACCAACTCGGGGGCAAGCGCCAATGCACGCTCTAAAATTCGATTAATCTTATTTCCTCCTGCTTCGATACTATTATGGGTAAGTGGCACTCCTCGCTCCACGATAAAAAAATTAGTACGCTCTGCACCGATATCCACAACCATCGACAGTGAATCGTCACGCCCCACCAACGACCGAGTGAGTGCGCTTGCTTCTGGTTCCAATGCCTGCAATTCCAGTCCCGCACGCTGAAAAATGCGTGAATAGGTGGTGTTGAGCGTGCGCGAGGTGGCCGTAACCAAAACCAACTGATTTTTGGCATCTTTTTCCACTGGAAGCATTTGATAATCCACCACCATTTCTTCGAGTGGTTGCGGAAGTAATTTGCGCACCTCAGCATCAAGAATAAGGTCATTTGCTTCTTTTTTTCCACCTACCGGAAGTGTTACCAAGGCATGAAAAACGACAGACGACGGCAAGCTCACCGTTACTTTTTTGCTGATTGTTTTGGCAGACCTACAAATCTGTTTAATAATTTTAGCATAATTTTCCACTGAGTTATCACTCACCTCGCCTAATTCTTTAGGAACACTCGCCAGCCCATAGGTATGCAGCACTGGCCGTTTTTTTTCTTGCCGTAACTCAACAATCTTCACGCCACCGGCGCCAAGATCGATTCCTAAATATGATGGAGGACGAGAAAAAAACATAGGATTATTCCCAGTATACCATATTTCTCCAGACAGGCATACGCCTCTACAAATAATACAGCTAAGAAATGGTTTCAATCCAATTGTCGGGCAAGTACTTTATCTCCAACCCCAAGCGCTTTCCCTGATCATGCTCCCAGCGGGAACCAGTCGATTTTTCCCAGCCTGGTAAAAAATGCAAGATGCGAATTTTTCCAAACTCAAATAAAGGCAAAAAGAACTCATCCAGTAAAGCAAACGGATAACCGTTGATTTTGTTTTCGGCAATCACGCGCATCATGGCGTCTTGAAACGGCATTTGATTGAATACTACGTGCCCAGTCGCAGTAAGCGCTTTGATGGAATTATGAAAAATTTTAATATTTTCCTCTAGTGATCTATCGCCGGTAGAAATCGGCCCGCACACCTGCGCCACCGGATCGGGCATATTTTCTAAAATACTGGTTGCCAATAAAAACATGTCATGAAAATCACGCATGGATTCGAGTTGAGTATAATGATAATCTTGCCAAAAACGATCTCGGAACATATTACAGTTTATAGAACATTTTAATACAGGCATCTTCATCTTCGATTAAATCCATACCCAATGCTTCTTGCGGGGTAACCCATGTGAAAGCCTGATGCTCGTGATCACAGATAACTATTGACGGCAACGTATCCAACACTAAATGGAACATGTGAAAAATAAAATCATGGCTGGCGTAGCGGACGAACAGTTTTTGTACGTACGTTAGTTTTTCAATGGCCACCACCAACCCAGTTTCTTCTTGAATTTCCCGCGCCATAGCCGCTGGCAATGTTTCGCCTTCTTCCCGCTTTCCGCCCGGCCTCCCCCACCGCGCGCTCTGCGATTTGCCTTCGTGGCGATGGAGCAACAAAATCTGGCCGTTTACTTCTATAAAACAGCTTACTATTTCAAAACGAGGTTTAAAATTTTCTGGTTGTTCAAGGTAGATCATACGAGATGAATAGCATAACATTAAAGGCCTGTTTTGGTCAAAAAAGCGCTCATTTATCAATGGTTATTGTGAAAAATAAAACGGTGCGCTACAATGTAACTACTTAAACTTGTCTATGCCCCTCCACCTCTATAACACCCTCACCCGCCGCGTCGAAGAATTTTCGCCATTACACCCACCCCAGGTTGGTTTGTATACGTGCGGCCCCACGGTGTACAACTTTGCCCACATCGGCAATTTGCGCACCTATGTATTTGAGGATATTCTCAAACGCACCTTACTCGCGAGTGGTTACCAGGTGAATCACGTGATGAATATCACCGACGTGGGCCATCTCACCAGCGACGCGGACGAAGGCGAGGACAAACTAGAAAAAGGAAGTCGACGCGAAGGCAAAAGTGCTTGGGACATTGCCGAATTTTACACCCGCGCGTTTGAGCAAGATTTAGCCGCGCTCAACATTGTGCCGCCCACCACCTGGTGCAAAGCCACCGACCACATTTCCGAACAAATCGCGCTGGTGCAAACACTTATCGACAAAGGTTTCACCTACACCACCACCGATGGCATATATTTCGACACCACCAAACTGGCCGACTATGGCAAGCTAGCACTTTTGCAACGCCAACAGCTTTCAGCTGGCGCGCGGGTGGATATGGGCGAAAAAAAAGACGCGCATGATTTTGCGCTCTGGAAATTTACGCCGGCCAAAGAGCAACGCCAAATGGAATGGGAGGCGTTTGGGCACAAAGGGTTCCCTGGTTGGCACATTGAATGCTCGGCCATGGCCACCAAGTATCTCGGCCAGCCGTTTGATATTCACTGCGGTGGGATTGATCACGTGCCCGTACACCACACCAACGAAATCGCCCAAAGCGAAGCGGCCTACAGTGTACCACTAGCCAACTACTGGCTGCACGGCGAATTTTTGGTGGTGCCAAGCGGCGACAAAATGGCCAAATCCGGCGATAATTTTTTAACCATCGCCTCGATCAACCAAAAAAATATTTCCCCACTCGCTTATCGATATTTATTACTACAAACTCACTATCGCAAACAATTAGCTTTTTCTTGGGAAGCATTGGAAGCGGCCAGTACCGGTTATGAAAGATTAAAACATGTGGTAGCCGAAATTGAAAACTCCACCGGAGCTGTCGACCAAACTGCGCACGCTAAATTTTTACAATTAATTTCTAACGACCTCGACACACCCGCCGCTCTCGCTCTCGCCTGGGAGGTAGCGCGTGGTGATTTGCCAAGCGCCGTAAAACGCGCCACTCTACTTGAATTTGATCGCGTGCTGGGGTTAAACTTAGAAAAAAAATCCACCACTGCCCCTATTGTTATCCCCGAAAATGTACAAACACTTCTCACCGCCCGCGCCGAAGCTCGCCAAGCAAAAAACTTTGCCGCCAGCGACCGCCTACGCGACGAAATCCGCGCGCTAGGCTACATAGTAGAAGATACACCAACTGGGCAAATTTGCGGTCTTATCTAAAATGCAAAATCCGTTTGCGACCACAGCCATATTGTAGTATACTATCCTCAATACTATGGCTACCGAACAGGAACAACCCATTTTACCCGAAAAACTATCACCAGAAGGCGCTCAACCCCTTAAAGAAGCGCCTGTTTTGGTGCCTACACCCGAAAAAGAAGCGGGTGAGATTCCGCGTGAGGCGGCACCAAAAACGGAAACAAAAATAACTCCTCCCGAAACACACACCCCCAGTAAATTCCGTCCCTCACTATGGAAGCGCACCCCGCCAAAACCGGTGGTCCACGATCAACTTACGGCCAAGGTAGAAAAAATTATGGAAGAAGGACTCAGCGAACCATTTCAACGCCTTTCCCCGATCGCCAAACAAGAATTTAAATTGCGTGGCGAACAAACAGCCGAAAAAATTAGCGTCCTTTTGCGGGGAACGCATATTAAAATCAAAAAAATTCTCCAGCTTATTTTTGAATGGCTACGACTCCTCCCGGGAATCAATCAATTTTTTCTGGAGCAGGAGGCAAAAATAAAAATGGATAAAATCATTCGTCTCAAAAAAGAAACGGACGAAACAAACAAGAATCATATTATTTAATTTCGTCGGCATGAACTTTACCGACATTCAAACGTCGATCACCGATGTTGTTCTAATACTTACCACTGCCGCCGAAAATCCGGTAGTGGCGAATGTGTACATTGCCCTGGCGGCATTCGTTGGTTTTGTAATTTTTTTATTTGCCCTCCGCCGCATACTCCACAAACTCTCCGAACATAAACGCGCCTTTCATCGTACCGTTCTCCTTATTCGTGTACCCAAAGAAAAAAAATCTGAAGGACAGCAAGGAAACTCAGTAGATGATAATATCAATCAGATTCGTGAGCATATTGCCGTTGCTGAAACACTGTTTTCGTCAATTGCTGGCCTGGAAGGTGAACATGGATTTTTGACCTGGCTCCGTGGAAGAAACGACCATTTGGCATTTGAAATAGTAGTACACCAAAACAAAATTTCTTTCTACGTGGCCGTGCCTGACAAAATGAAATCTTTTGTGGATCAACAAATCAGCGCCCAATACCCTCACGCCGAAATCAGCGAAGAATCAGACTACAATAGTTTTCAACCCAGCGGTCACATTACTGGTGCCTATCTCTGGTTCAAATACCGATCTGCATTCCCTTTTAAGACCTACAAAAAAATGGACACGGACCCGCTCGGAGCACTCCTCAACCCGCTCAGCAAAATACTCAATGACGAAGGTGCGGTTATTCAATACGTTGTTCGTCCTGCACCCCACAGTTGGCGCCATGAGGGCGTACACATGATTCGAGATATTAAAGAAGGACAAAAATTTGAATACATCGCACGTCGCGGTGGATTTATGCGTGCCTGGTTTAAATGGAAAAAAATATTGTTCCCCAAGACAAAAGATGCAGCCATGAGTGGCAGCAACTCTGAACAATACCATCTCACCCAAATGGAAGAAGAGATGGTAAAAAATATGGAAGAAAAACTGAGCCATGGCGGACTCGAAACCACCATCCGTGTTATTAGTTCGGCACCTAACAAAGAAAAGGCCAAACTCAATTTGGAAAATATTATCAATGCGTTCAGCCAGTTCAACATTTATCGCTATGGCAACTCTTTTGGCGCCGCTATTCCACGCAAACCAAACTACATTATCCGTGATTCTATCTACCGCGCTTTCGACGAACGACGCCGCATGATTTCTAGTACCGAAGAAATGGCCAGTTTTTGGCACCTCCCAGGCAGTGGCACCGAAACGCCACACATCAACTGGCTGGGCGCGCGCAAAGCCCCACCCCCGGTGAACATGCCAAAAGAAGGTCTTATTCTTGGTCGTGCGGTATATCGCGGCGAAGAAACCATTGTGAAAATGTCCCGCTCTGATCGTCGCCGCCACTTATATGTGATCGGAAAATCTGGCTCTGGTAAATCAGTATTTATCCAAAACTTAGCCGTACAAGATATTCAAAATGGCGAGGGGGTATGTATTATTGATCCGCACGGTGACTTTGCCGAATACGCCCTTCAGCATGTGCCCAAAGAACGCGCCGAAGACGTAATCTATTTTAGCCCCGCCGATACCGATCGCCCGATTGGGCTCAACATGCTCGAAGTAAAAACCGAAGAACAGAAAGATTTTGCCACCCAAGAAATGATCTCCATTTTTTACAAGCTCGTTACTGATCCAGCCATGATCGGCCCGATGTTTGAGCACAATATGCGAAACGTCATGCTCACCCTCATGAGCGATCTCGATCAACCTGGCACCATCGCTGAAGTGCCGCGCATGTTTACCGATGATGCGTTTGTAAATGAGTGGAAGAAAAAACTCAAAGACCCGATGGTATTGGCGTTTTGGGAAAAAGAAATGGCCAAAACTTCCGACTTCCACAAATCAGAAATGCTTGGGTACCTGATTTCCAAAGTAGGTCGCTTTGTAGAAAACCAAATGATCCGCAACATTATTGGCCAATCACGCTCCGGATTTAACTTCCGCGAAGTCATGGACCAGAAAAAAATTCTCATTGTAAATTTGGCCAAAGGGTTGGTGGGTGAAATTAACTCCAACTTGATCGGTTTGATTATTGTATCCAAACTGCAAATGGCCGCTTTGGAACGTGCGGCTCTTCCCGAAGAACAACGTCATGATTTTTATCTGTACATCGATGAGTTCCAAAACTTTATCACCGAATCAATCGCCACTATCCTCTCTGAAGCCCGTAAATATCGCCTAGAATTAATTATCGCTCATCAATACATGAATCAACTAGTGGATAATAAAGGTAAAAATACCGTGCGCGACGCGGTGCTTGGTAATGCGGGTACACTGGTGTCGTTTCGTATCGGCACTGATGACGCTGAAATTTTATCCAAGGAATTTGCACCAGTATTTAGCTCGTATGACCTGCTCAATGTGGAGCAATACACAGCCTATGTCAAACTCTTGATCGACAACACGGCAGCCAAACCATTTAATATGAGCACCTACCCAGCCTCAGCCGGAAACAAAGAATTGGCAGCGGCGATTAAAGAGCTTTCACGCCTTAAATATGGTCGCCCTCGTGAACTGGTTGACGCTGAAATTATGGAACGTTCCCAACTCGGTGGCCCAGCCAAAGAAGCAACCACTGAATTAAGTGAAGCAACTCTCTAAAATTGTATGACTACTCTCTACCGCAAATATCGTCCGCAAACCTTCGCTTCTGTCGAAGCACAAGCACACATCATCACCACGCTTACCAACGAAATTGTCCGTGGCTCAACTGCCCACGCCTATCTATTCTATGGCCCTCGCGGTGTTGGCAAAACAAGTGTGGCTCGATTATTTGCCAAAGCGCTGACCTGCAAAAATCGCGCACCCAACTCTGCCGAACCGTGCAACACCTGCCAATCATGTACCGAAATAGCCACTGGTCGGGCGTTAGATATTATCGAGATTGACGCTGCCTCACAAACCGGCGTGGATAATGTGCGCGAAAATATCATAGACAATGCTGAATTCAAGCCAACCCAACTTGCTTACAAAATTTTTATCATCGACGAAGCGCACATGCTGTCGACCAGTTCGTTTAACGCACTCTTGAAGACACTCGAAGAACCGCCTGCCCATGCAGTGTTTATCCTCGCCACCACCGAACTGCACAAAATTCCCGCGACCATTATTTCTCGCTGTCAGCGTTTTCACTTTGGTAAAATTCCTGCCAGCGAAATGAAACGTCGCTTACTTGAAATAGCTCAACAAGAAAAAGTTATAGTTGATACTGATGTAATTGATCAAGTTGTAGCCAAAAGCGACGGTGGACTGCGCGATGCCGAAAGCTTACTCCAACAACTCCTCTCACTCGAATTGCCCCGCATTACACTTGCCGATGTCACCGCTATCCTCCCCACCATTTCGACCGAACGAATACGCGAATTTACTGCGGCTATCCTCCAAAAAAATACTGCCGCAGCAATGCGCTGTATACAACAAATGGCTAATGATGGCACAAACATCGAAGAATTCGCCACCGAACTTATAGCATTCTTTCGCACCTTGATGCTGCTGGCTGCACTTGGTGAAACAGCACCCGACGCCGACCAAATCCCCAAAGAATGGCGAGATGAATTTTCCAAAAATATTCCCACATCAAAATTTGTGACACTCATTGACTGTTTACTTCGTCGAAAAAATGATATTAAATCTTCCCCGCTCCCCCACCTACCGCTTGAACTTTTTGCTGTGGAATGTGAAAACACAAACACTGCTACCTCAACACCACGAACACCAGAAAATGAAATACCTAAAAAGCCAGCAGCCACACCAAATGCCCCAGTAACCCCAGAGCCAAAAATAATTCCACCTCCTCCCATTATTGAAACACCGCCTGTTGCAGAAATTACTACCCCACCAAAAAATAATTCCCATATAGCAACAAGCGTTCCTCTCGAAAAAATAACTGCTGTATGGGAGCAAATAATTGCAGATATCGACGTTACCAACCATTCGCTTACCTTCATTCTCAAAACATGCACCTTAGAAAAAATTGAAAATGGACTACTCCATATTTCTATCCCCTATTCCTTTCATCGTGACAAGGTCATGGAACCAAAAAATAGAAAGATTATTCAGGAACGAATTGAACACTACACAGGCACCCCTCTAGAAATTAACTGTGTTATTCTCGCACCCACAACTACATCTTCACTACCCACCACATCGCCAGCAGATGATCTGAGCGCTGCAATGGCCGTATTTGGAGGCGAAGTGGTTCCTTCTTGAGTATCCTTGTGGCCTATGAAAAAAATTTTCCCTCTGATTTTACTCATAGTGTTAGGAATACCATTTACACCCGTGAGCGCTTTTTCCACAACTAAGGCTTCACTCCCTGTGCCCTTTACTCCCGAAACTCCTGACGGCCTGTGGATTGCTCCGTGGAAAAATGCGTGCGAAGAAGCGAGTATAGTAATGGTGCAGGAGTGCTATTTGGGGAAACCTAAAAAACTACTCCCAAAAAAAATGGCAAAACAGGCTATGCAGCCGTTTTTTAATATCCAAAATGAGCTTTTTGGCAACAACCGAGATTCCAACGCTGAACGAACCAAGGAAATTATTGATGACTACGCCCTATTTTCGGCAACCATCAAAGAGAACCCAACACTGACAGATATTAAAGCAGAATTGGACAATAACCACCCTATTATCACCTTCCACTACGGATTTGACCTCAAAAACCCACTCATACCCTTTCGTCAAAACGGGTCTTCTTTTCATGTGATGGTGCTCACAGGGTACGATGACACCCTCCAAGAATTTACGGTGAACGACCCAGCTGTACATCAAAAAGGTCTTGACTTTCGCTATTCGTATGCTACCATACTCGACACATTGCACGATTTTGACTACCAGACCAAAAAGGCGGACGGGCCAGCCCGCGTGCTGTTTACTCAGCCAAAAATACTCGTAAAAGCGACTAGCCGAGACGAGATCTACGTAATCGAAAACAACACAATACGCCGCTATATTAGCTCCCCCCAAGTTTTCAAGGTGCGCAACTGGCCGTGGAGTGCGATTAAAGAAGTTGACCAAGTCTGGCTGGAACAATTTCCAACAGGAGAACGAATTGACAAATAACACACCTGTCGCCTCTGCCATTTAGGCTTCGGCGAACAACATTCGGGGATCGTCTAATGGTAGGACAGCAGCCTTTGAAGCTGTTTATCGTGGTTCGAATCCACGTCCCCGAGCGAACAAAAATATGACTCATCACGTCTATATTGTACAGTGCACCGACAGCTCGCTCTATACTGGTTGTACCGTGGATATACCCAAACGCATTCACGAACACAACTTTTCCTCTCGAGGGGCTAAATATACCCGCGCACGACGACCAGTAGCCCTGGTTTACTCAGAAACTTTCAAAAATATTGCTACTGCTCGAGCGCGTGAAGCTGAAATTAAAAGATTTACTCGAAAAAAGAAACAAGAACTCATCAAAAAGAGCTGTGCGTAGCATCCCATAACACCGGTTGATTTTTTAGCTCCTTTGTGCTAAAATTGCCTTAATTATGAGTTCTCTTATTCTGGGACAACCCATCGCCGACCGTATTCACACCGACACCAAACAACGGGCTGCTTTGCTATTGGCCCGAGGAATTACCCCAACCCTAGCAGTAATACTTGTCGGTAACCACCGCCCTTCAGAAATGTACGTACAGAAAAAGGCCGAGGCTGGAAAAAAAGTTGGCGTAGAAGTTGTCATCCATCGTTTCCCCGAAGAAATCACTACCAGCGAATTGACCCAGGCTATCCAAAAAATTCAAACTGAAACTAACCCCTCTGGGGTTATCGTGCAACTCCCCCTTCCAGAAGCAATTGATACTTCTGCAATACTTAACGCTATTCAACCAGCACTCGATGTAGACTGCTTGACCAATGAAAATATCGGCCGACTAATGATGGGTACTGCAACTATTTTTCCTCCAACACCAATGGCTGCATGTTCAATACTTGACGAACTCACTATTCCACTTACTGGAAAAAATGTTACTATAGCTGGTATGGGAGCATTAGTAGGTAAACCTCTTACCGCCATACTCATTAATCGTGGTGCAAGCATCACTACCATTGACGAGAATACTGTCAACAGTGCCGAAAAATGTACAACTGCTGATATTTTGATAACAGGTGTTGGTAAAAAAGATTTAATTCACGGCGACATGATCCCCAAAAATGGAATCGTAATTGACATGGGTATTGTTTTTGTAGACGGAAAAGTATATGGCGATGTAAACGTAACAGATGCCTTGGCGAGAGGAGCAATGGTAACCCCCACTCCTGGTGGAACTGGACCCATTACGGTCGCCCGCCTCCTCCAAAACGTCGTCTTAACAGCAGAGCAAAATAATTCTTAATTTTTTCGTATGACTACGACCACACTCAAATCAACAGCCAAAGATTTTTTTCTCCATCTATTCTCCATTATTGCGCTCGGGTGGACCGTAGGCAATTTTTTAAGTCTCGCATTCTTATATATCAATCGCTGGTACCCGGATGCACTAGATACTCCTTTTGAATACGATTTAGGATCTCTCCGCTTTGCAGTAGCGTCACTGGTAATCATTTTTCCACTGTATTTATTAGTAATGCGTTCTATCGGAAAAATTATTGCCGAACATGTAGAAAAACGCGATTTTTGGGCACGCAAATGGATGATCTACCTCACTCTTTTTATAGCCGCAATCACTATTGCTGGCGACTTAGTAACGTTAGTGTATAATTTACTGGGGGGAGAGACAACCATCCGTTTTATTCTCAAAACAATAGTAGTACTCATAACCGCTAGCGCTGTTGGTACGTACTACTTTTTTGAAAGCCACGAAGAAACAACGAATCAAAGCAAACAAATCCAACGTATTATTAGCATCACCGCTGGACTCCTCATCTTAGCTGCAATCATCACCGGATTTTTCTTTGCTGGGTCCCCATTTACTGCCAGACAAAAAAAATTGGACGAGCAACGGGTAAGCGATCTACAAACAATTCAATGGCAAATTGTTGAATACTGGAGAAACAAAAAACATCTCCCCGAAACATTAGCACTTTTACCAGACCCAATTCGAGGTGTTTCAGTTCCACTCGATCCTGTCTCACGCACCTCCTATGGTTACCAAGTAAATAGCACTACCACCTTTGAACTTTGTGCCAACTTTACTTTGGCAACCTCTTCGTCTACCTTGACCACAGCTATCGCCCCATATTCTTCTCCGTCTGCTTTTCGCAATGGCGAAAATGATTGGGGACACGGAATTGGCTTAACTTGTTTCTCTCGCACTATTGACCCTGACTTCTTCAAACAATAGGAATTCCGTATGAAAACTGTGGTAGTAATTCCTACCTATAACGAACGAGAAAACATTAAAAAACTCATCCCCGCACTATTCCACCTTGGCTGTTCTGATTTTTCGTTGGTAGTGGTTGATGACAATTCACCAGATGGCACTAGTGAAGAATTAATAAAATTTGCCACACAATTTCCCATTACTCTTATTAAACGCCCCAAGAAACTTGGGCTTGGCTCTGCGTACGTGAGCGGTTTTACTGAGGCTCTGCGTATCGGGGCAGATTTGGTAGTAGAAATGGATGCGGATCTTTCTCACAAACCAACGGATATCCCCCGCCTCATCAGCGCCTGCGAAGATGGAGCTGACCTGGCGATAGGTTCACGACGCGTGCCTGGTGGCGGAATCGAAGGCTGGGGGCCAATTCGCCACATGATGAGTGCCGGAGCCATGTCTTTTGCTCGTATTATACTACAGCTCAAAACACACGATGTTACTGCTGGATTTCGTTGCTTTCGCCGTCAAGTGCTCACTTCCATAAACCTCGACACCATCAACAGTAGTGGTTATGCTTTTCAAGAAGAAGTGCTTTATCGTACTGAACAAAAAAAATTTAGAGTAGTGGAATTACCAACTATTTTCATCGATCGATTGAATGGAAAATCAAAATTGTCCCACAAAGATATTTTGGAATTTTTTCTTACCATACTCAGGCTGCGCCTTCAAAAAAAACTGCCCTAACCATAGGGCAGTTCTTGTGGTAATTCTGGTTCGGGAGGTGGTGGAGCTTCTGGCGGCTTGCCACCTTTGCGCCGCAGTGGCCCATCGAGCATTTCGATTGGTAGATTGATAGGCGGTTCTGCGCGTTTGGCATTTGCCTTTTGAAGCAATGGCGCTTTTACAAACGGCAACGGGAAATGCCAAATAGTGGCCAACTCTTCAATGTTGAGGACGTATGGATTGCCCAGATATTTCATCTTACGTTTTTTAAAGGCTTTGACAAAAGCAGTCTTCATCCAATTTTCTCTGTCATGCGCCATAGCGTAGAGCTTGTGAGTGATAGCAAAGGGAACAATGGAATTACCATTTAATTGATGAAATTGACTAAGTGCCCCAATTAAACCATCAATACAGTGGTCAGGGTTGTAGACATTATGATGAGCCGCGTACAGAGCGCGAATTTTTGATTTGAACCCAATTTTGGAAATCTTTTCTTCAATGGCTTCAATGGTTGTTTTTTCTCCGGGGGTTAAATCGGACATTTTTTTAGCACCCGACTCTTCATGCTCTTCGTGCTCTACTCCTTCAAAATTCCAATGCCAAATACTCCACAATTCGTGCAAAATACCGCGAATTATTGAATCAAAAAAACTACCGATTCCTCCCCCACCCCCATGATGCGCCTCTTGACCTAAAAGTTCTTTCACCACCTCAATACCGTGCTCTTTCCAATGACTCCCGGCTGGCTCAATAATAATTTGGAGCCATAAATCTTCTCCCTGGCCAATACGCGTAAAATTTTCAAGAATCGCAGCCATCGGATCACTAAATACCATATCTTTGCTAATATTCGATTCAAAATGACTGTGTGTACGAATAGGGTACGCTTCGTTTTGTTCCAACACAAAATCCACTCCAAATATATCATAATCATCATTTGGATACTTGTCAGGAATAACACTAGTGTACTCTTCGACTTCGGTAATTTCCGCTTCTGGATACTGAGCATACACAGCCGCCTCAACTAGATCACGATTACCAGCTTCGGTACGGATAAGAAATTGAATGTAGCCCTCAATACTAACAATTTCCAAACTGAAATATTTTTGCTTCTTCCCCATCCAATATTCTTCACCAAAATGCGGATGAGTACTAATACCACTCAGGTGGGCAAAAATTTGCTCTACAGCTTTTGGTGTTTGAATAAATAACGGCGGAACATCCACCGCTAAAAGAACCCACTGCCAGCGAGCGGTATACAAATTTTGTCGATAGGTTCTCCATAGCTGAGCGCCAATCTCGAAAAACCACTTCCCCATCACTAGCCAGCCAAAAATAGCTACAATTGCCCCAGCCTGCTCCAGAGGCTGAAAGGTGAGAAAGTTAATAAGAAAATCAGAAAAAAAAGATAAATCAAGATTAAAACCAAAGGGGGTGGTAATAACAAAAGACATAAAAAACAACTACTTGTTCAACGTGCTATACACCCAACTATAAACAATTATCAAACCAATTGCGGTCCACCACCAGCCATGCGCTCCAGAAAAATAACCACTAAAATAGGACAGCGCACAGATGAGCGTAGCCAAAATAGAAACAAGATGGCGTATGGTAGTATCGTTCATAATAAACTTTTAAATATGTTGTACCTTTAGTATAACACAGAATATGAAACAAAACACCCTCCCTTGAGTCAACAAGGAAGGGTATTTTTGTAATAACCAAGAAGAAACTAGGGTTTTTTACCGACCGAACGACGCTGCCAAGCCTCCACCAAAACCAAAAATGGAGCAGCTACAAAGATTGACGAATACGCACCACTGGCGATACCAATAAGCAGGGCAAGAGAAAAATTATGGATAGTTTGACCACCAAAGAAATACAAGGCGAAAAGCGGAATAAGGGTGGTAAACGTGGTATTAATGGAGCGAGCAACGGTTTGGTTTAATCCAGCGTTTACTACATCGCTAAACGATTCGTTCGCAGTACGACGAAACAAATTTTCACGAATACGATCGTAGACTACTACTGTATCATTTACCGAGTAACCCAGAATTGTAAGAATAGCTACCACAAACGCGATGTCGACTTCAGTGCCATAGGTTGTGCCAAATACAGCAAAGACTGCCAGAACCAAAAACACATCATGGATAAGAGCCAAAATTGCTAAAGCACCATATTTCCAACTAGCAACTGGGCGAGAAACCCGGCGAAAGGCGTAGGCAATATAGAGGATAATGCCCAGGTTGACCAAAATTATAGCCCAGAATGCACGGCTCTTAAGCTGGCTACTTACAGTACTACCAATGGTCTCAAAACGATCTTCCTGCACCAAATTACCATTTTTTTGATAGGCAATACGAATATTTTCAATCAAACGCTGGTGCTCGGCTTCTGGCAAGAACGGCGTCCTAATTAACAATGCTTTCCCACTACTCAGCTGCTGTACCGCTTCACCACGAATATTGAGTTTGGCCAGCAAGGCTTCAACATCTGTTTGTTCTGGAGTAGTGCGGGAGAAAGAAACTTCGAGCAGCGATCCACCGGTAAAATCAATACCCGGTTTAAGACCAAAACGAAACACAAGCGCAATACATACGATCATGATGAGCGAACTGAGAGTCGCCCATAATTTTGAATACTTGGTAAATGGAATGTTCATCATAAAAAAACAGGTTACTCCTTGCGATGTCCTAAGAATAATATATTACCTGCCTCAGGAAACCGGGCAGAAGTAAGACGCATAAACGAACGGGTTACCACAATGGCGGTAAATATACTCACGAGCACACCCAAAGCGAGCGTAATAGCAAACCCTTGCACAAAACCAACACCGAACCAAATCAAGAACACGCAACTAATGAGCGTGGTAATGTTACTATCGCGCACTGAAGACCAGGCACGAATAAACGCTTCTTCCAGCGCAAATGTAAGGCTTTTCCCGGCCCTTAGCTCTTCTTTAAGGCGTTCAAATACTAATACGTTGGCATCAACCGCCATACCAACTGACATAATGAAACCAGCGATACCAGCCAAGGTAAGCGTAGCCCCAATTAACTTAAAAATAGCTAACGTAAATATGGCGTACATGGCCAGGGCAATCACCGAAACAAACCCTGGAAAACGATAGTAGAACACCATGAACAACATTACCAAAGCGATTCCGTAATAGCCAGCAGCAAAGCTTTTGGCCAACGAGTCAGCGCCCAGACTGGCGCCCACTGCTTCTTGGCTAATCAATTCAATCGGCACAGGCAGGGCACCAGAATTGAGACGCTGAGACAAATCACGCGCTTCGGTAAAAGAAAAATTACCACTGATAATTGCTTTACCTTCAGTGATTGGTTCGTTAACCCGCGGCACACTGATTGGTTCACCATCCAAGAAAATAGCAATTGGTTTTCCAACATTAGCTGCTGTAATCTGGGCAAACAACTTTGTTCCCTCATCATCAAAAGACAGGCTTACTTCTGCTTGTCCACTACGAGAATCCTCTACAACCTCAGCACGTTTGAGCTGCTTACCAGAAAGCCCAGTACTCTTCCATTGATCTGCTGGTGGAACAATGTCATTTCGATTGCTAATCTTGGTAAATATTCTAGCCACCTGATAGTCGGTCGAAGAAGCAGAGAACTGCCCAGGGCGAGAAGAAATACGCTTTACAATGTTATACCCATCAGCTGCTTTAATTGGTTCTTTTGACCACTCATTATCTTTGTGTTTTTCTGCCCATTGATACATCTCTGGCTCAGAAGCTAAAGTAATAAAACCAATATTTCCTCCATCTTTTTTGCTTACTTCGTCTTCGGAATATTGATTAGCCACATCAACAAAATTCTTACCGCGATTTAATTCGCTTAATGCAGTGCGAATCTTTTTCTCAGCTGCCACATTCAAGGCAAGAAGCTGCTTTTCTTCAGCAGAGGTTAAAGATCGTTCTGGTGCATTATTTTGAATTTTGAATTCCAAAACAGGCGTTTCACCAATCATGCGAATCGCTTCTTTCGTATCCTTTACACCAGGCAATTCAACTATTAGGCGGCGTTCTTCACCTACTTGTGTGGTTTGCACAATTGGCTCTGCCACTCCCAAACCACCACGTACTCGACGTTCGATAACGTCACGCACACCCTCAACTGCATTCAGCCGATCTGCGACTGGGATTTTTTCGGTATCAGCGCGGTATACCAAATGCACCCCGCCCTGAAGATCAAGACCTAAATTAAAACCACGTGCTGGCAATTCAGGCAGCCCGATATTTGTTTTTTGATTGACCGCTTTGATAGCACTATTAACTTGTGTTGGCATGATATATGCCAACGATAGGATCGCTAACGCGACACATGAAATAGCCGTCCAACCTACTTGTTTCTGCGAAACCTTACTCCCTACCGGTAATTTATGAGACATAAAAGAAAAAACATTACAAGGCGTAACGAGCCAAATTGTACCGCATAAACACTATCTTGGCAAGTGGATAATAAATCCTCTACCCCCCTACCCATTTCCATGACACTTCTTAAATTTTTTACCAGATCCACAAGGACACGGATCATTTCTTCCCACGTTTTGATCGTTAGTTACTGCACTTGCTGGAGTACGATCTCCTTCAGCCATGTCAGTAGCTCCTTTGAGAATTAAATTATTTTTCTCCATCATTTCGGGCGCAAACTGTAGCCCTGCACCTACTTTAAAAATGGTGAAGGCGACTTCTTTTTGGATAAGTCCCAGCAACTCTTGAAACATACGATAGGTCTCACGCTTGTATTCCACCAACGGATCGCGCTGGCCATAGCCGCGCAGTCCGATGCCGGCACGTAAATAATCCACAGCCACCAAATGTTCCACCCACAAATTATCAAGCGAGCTTAAGAGCACGTGCTTTTCAACTTCCAATAATACCGCAAGTGACGGCACGCGCCCAACCAAGAGCTGTTCATATTTTTCCTTGGCCCATTCATCGAATTTATCCAACAAGGTAGTGCGTGCACGGGCAGCGTCGAGCTTGTTTTCGGCTTGCTCGACAAATGATGTTACGTAATCACGCTCAGCCAGAGTAAGCGGAAACATGGTTTCTACTGTTTCTTGAATCCCTTTCATGTTCCACGCGCTGTTTTCTTCGGCGCTCATATGAAACGAAACCAATCGTTCCAGTTCATTGTGAACGTTCTGAAAAATTAGTTCCCGCAACGTGTGCGGTTCTTCAGCTGTGGGAACGTGCTGATGAGCGTTTTCCAGACCACTTTCAAGCACCAAATGCTCACGATGGAACTGCCCCAATATTTTACGACGCTCCCCGTAAATAACTTCGCGATGACGATTAAGCACATCATCATACTCCAACAAATGCTTACGAGCATCGAAATGAAACCCTTCCACTTTACGTTGTGCGGCTTCAATGGTGCGCGTGATCAATTTGTTTTCTATGGGCATATCTTCGGGAACGCGTAACGTAGTCATAACCGAACGAATACGCTCGCCAGCAAAAATACGCATCAAATCATCCTCGGTGGACAAAAAGAACTGTGTTTCACCCATATCCCCCTGCCGAGCGGCACGACCACGCAATTGATTATCAATACGGCGACTTTCATGTCGCTCAGTACCAATTACAAATAAACCACCGGCAGCACGCGCTTGTTCGGCCAATTCCGGCACAGGCGGATTTCCACCCATAATAATATCCACGCCACGACCAGCCATGTTGGTGGCCAACGTGATAGCCCCGGGACGACCGGCTTGAGCGATAATTTCACCTTCTCGTTCGTGGTTTTTGGCATTGAGTATTTCGTGGGTAATTCCGCGCGCGGTAAGGTAGCCGCTCAGCATTTCATTTTTTTCTACCGAAATAGTACCAATCAAAACGGGTTGACCCTTGGCCCGACGCACTTTTACCTCATCGGCAATGGCCGAAAACTTTCCTGCTTCAGTTTTATAAATTCGATCTGGGTGGTCCTGGCGCAAATTCTTACGGTTCGTGGGAATTACCACTACTTCTAATTTATAAATCTTAGCAAATTCTTCGGCTTCGGTTACGGCAGTACCAGTCATACCAGAAAGTTTTTCGTACAAACGAAAATAATTTTGGAAAGTGATGGTGGCCATAGTGCGGCTTTCGCGCTGGATCGCCACACCTTCTTTGGCCTCAATAGCTTGATGCAGCCCTTCGCTATAGCGCCGCCCCGGCATTTTACGACCAGTAAATTCATCCACAATCACCACTTCCCCATTTTGCACTACATAATCACGATCGTTTTTAAACAATACTCGAGCCCGAAGCGCCTGCTCCACATGGTGCACAGTAGCTATACCGCCTTCAGCATAGATATTTCCTACCCCTAACCATTCTTCCATTTTTTTAATACCTTCATCGGTCAAGGTTACCGCTCGCATTTTTTCGTCTACATTATAGTCGCTAGTTACAGTCAAACGATCTACTAAGCGCGCAAAGGTAGTGTAGCGATCAGTCGCTTCTTCGGCTGGAGCAGAAATAATAAGCGGCGTGCGCGCTTCGTCAATTAGAATTGAATCTGTTTCATCAACAATTGCGTAATATAAAGGACGCTGCACCATATCGGTAACACTCCCCACCATATTATCGCGCAGATAATCAAAACCAAATTCATTATTAGTTCCGTACGTAATATCACACAAATAAGCTTCCTTACGTGTGCAAGGAGTTAGAAATTCATATTCTACTTTGTAGGCTTCACTAACAGATTCGTTCCCCACATCGGCCAATTCTTGTTTGGCAAAACGATAGGAAACAAACTGATTTTGAATAATACCAACAGACAAACCAAGCGCCGAGTAAATATGCCCCATCCACACCGCATCACGACGAGCCAAATAATCATTAACAGTAACGACGTGCACCCCTTTTCCCGCCAGTGCGTTCAGATAAGCAGCAAGGGTAGCCACCAATGTTTTACCTTCACCCGTTCTCATTTCGGCAATATGACCACGGTGAAGCACTGCTCCACCAATCAACTGCACATCGAAATGGCGCATTTTATTAACACGCCAGGAAACCTCTCGAACCAACGCAAATGCTTCGGGCAAAATATCATCCAGTGATTCTCCGTTTTTAATCCGCTCCTTAAAATGTGTAGTTTTATTGCGCAAATCTTCTAAAGACAGGTCCTTGAGAGACGCTTCCCATTCGTTAGTAGCCACAATAAACGGCTCTACTGTTTTGAGAGCTTTTGCATTCGGATCACCAAAAATTTTTGTTAAAAAAGTCATAACACTATCATTAATTACGCACCTTACTCTACCACAGAATAACAAGAAATACAAGGGATTTTTTTGGCTCTGTTAAGCGATATATTTAGGGTTAAAACCACGAAATATCCCAGTGATAAATGCATACCCCGCCCCGCCCACCACCCCAGTAACAAGTGATGCCACCACCGCTGCGGCAGCAAAAGTGACGGTAAAGTATTCTACCCTTCCATCCGGCATTACCAGTGCAGAAATAAACATAATTCCACCCCAATAAACTAACGCACCGAAAAATGATAGAAGGCTTACAATGGCAACGGAACGATTAGTAAACAAAGCAAATGCCAAATAACGCACCACCCCTACCGCTGCCACCTCCGCAGTAAATTCAACCGCAAAATAATGAGAAGTAAAAGCGGAGACAATAAACGAAATATAGGCTGCAGACCACAGAATACGCTGATTATTCGAAACCAACCCTAACCAAAATAAAAGCAACAATGTAATATGAACGTGATTAATCGGAAATGGTAAAAAATATCGCGCCGTAATATCAAGCCCGATAACGCCTGTACAAAACAATAAAAAACCAACAACAACCAAAAAACGTTGCATACAAACTACGGAAGCGAAGTGGTGGCATCACCCACCGTCATGATCACCCCAACAATAAATAATTTTGACAATGGTAAAATAGGTGTAAGCACCGCCTGTTGAAATGGACGGTAGGCTTCATTTTCTACAGCCGCAACAGTTCCAACTGGAAGCCCGCGTGGAATCATTGGCTCAAGCCCAGAAGTAACCACCTTGTCCCCTGGTGAAATAACTTCGTTACGCGGCACAAAATTTAACCGCAAACTAAGCCCATATCCTCCTTCGACTACACCAATGCTTTTTTCACGATTTGTTACCGTAACTGCAACCTTGCTCATATTATCACTCACCAAACGTACAAATGATAACCGAGGTTCAACCCGAGAAATTTTTCCAACCAAAATTCCATCTCCAGTAATAACTGGTTGGTCCACTGTAATTCCCGACTCACCACCGCGATTGATCATAATGGTGCCTGGTGCTAAATTAAGCGCATTCCCAATAACACGCGCTGTTACCACCTGTTTGGCTAATTGATCTTCAAAACGAAGTTGCTGCTTAAGGGTGGAATTTTCTTGCTCTAACAAATCAAGCTTAGCGGCATCAATCGTGATGCGCGCTTGTTCAGTCTGGCATTTTTCGAGTGCGGCCATTGTTCCCGCCCGATTGGTAAGCGCCGACCAAGCGTCTTGAGTAGCTATACTATGTTCGTATAAAAAAATAATCACACCCTGAAAGGTGGACTGTATAAAGTGACGAGGAACATTAAAGAAACCAAAAAATGCCAAAACTACGACCACTACGACTACCGCAACACCTGGCCGAAACAAATTGCGGTTTGATTCGGAAAACGACATATAAAACTTTATTTGTCTTTAAAATCTGGATACACCGCTACCTCGTGCAAAAGTTCGGCGTCATCCAACAACATACCAGCACCGCGCACTACTGCCGTGAGCGGATCGTCAGCAATGCGTACTGGAATTTCGGTGGCACGAGCAATGAGCTGATCAATACCGCGCAGGAGTGCACCACCACCCGAAATAAGAATACCACGCTCGTGAATGTCAGCTACCAATTCTGGGGGCGTGGTTTCGAGTGTCGCTTTAATGTTTTCTACAATCTGCCGCAACGAACGCGCGATAGCTTCACGTACCTCAGCATCATTAATCATGACTTCTTTAGGAAGACCGCTTAACAAATCGCGTCCGCGCATAGGATACTGCATTGATTCGCGCAATTCCACCGCTGATCCGATTTTAATTTTAATATCTTCTGCTTGGCGTTCACCGACCAACAAATTAAAATGATCACGCGCAAACTGGATAATATTACGATTAAGTTCGTCGCCCGCGATTTTAATGGAACGGCGCATCACCGTGCCACCGAGCGAAATCACGGCGATCTCGCACGTGCCACCACCCATGTCCACAATAAAATTACCCACCGCTTCTTTTACCGGCATGCGGGAGCCGATAGCCGCGGCCATGGATTCTTCTACAATCCACACCTCTTTGGCGCCAGCGGCCAAGACTGCGTCCGAAACTGCTTTGCGCTCTACTTCGGTAATAGACAGGGGCACGCCAATAACCACTCTCGGCCGAAAAAACGAATGCCATCCGCCTTCAAAAATTTTGTTAATAAAAAACGACAACATTTTTTCGGTGGCTTCAAAATCAGAAATAATGCCGTTGGTGAGCGGGCGCGTGGTAACAATGTGCGGTGGGGTTTTGCCAAGCATCTCTTTGGCTTCGTTGCCTACGGCCAAAATCTGTTCAGTGCGCGTGTTAATGGCGACCACCGATGGTTCGTTAATTACAATTCCCCGGCCTTTAACATAGACCAGTGTGTTCGCAGTGCCAAGATCAATTCCAATTTCTTTGGCAAATCGTTGCCAGACAGGTACAGACATAGACTAACGCAACTCAACGGCTTCACGAGCCTGAATAACACTTCGTATTTCAAGCAGCAAAACACCAGCTAAAATAATAATTGCAACGAGCGGTGAAATAAATCGCAAGGCCAAAAACAACCCCACGCTAATAACCGAAACAGAAAGCACCAACGCGTGCACACTCGCTCGACGCACCAGTCGAAACGCCATTTTTTTATCGGCCGTGCCCAGGTAGCGCACCCCAAAATCCAAGAGTGAAAATAGCCCTAAACAGGACAAAAATAAGCTCACATAAAACAAAGATAACCCAAAAACACCAATTTGATATGGATCAAGGGCGAACACGATATATATGGTTAATACTGCTGAAACAGCCGTTTCCGCAAGTAAAGCAAAAATATATTGACGAAGGGTCATATGCGGTTATTGTACCCTGTGTGCGGATGTTTGGCAAGGTAAAGAAAAACCCGTTATTGCGCGCACCGGAGGCGCGTTACCACTGACTTTCCCACTGCTTTGTTTACGGCGGCTACAATCTCTGGCTCACGGAGTTTCATTTCGCTGGCCGAGACCGAGCTGAGGCAGGCAATGGTGAGTACGCTGTTTTTAAAATGTGATACGCGCACAAATTCTTCGATCTCGGGGCCAAACATAATCACCAGCGCCTGGTTGGCTTTTTCCACCACCATCGACGCTTCCACACTGCGCAGTACCGGACTACCGCCCGCGCGTTGTGATAAGAGTGAACCGAGAGAATTGAACATGTGAATTTCCTTGCTTATTGTTAAATTAATACATTACTGCCTAAATTCGCAAATATCCCGAAAATCGCAATGGCCACACACGTGCGCGCTCGGGGTGGCGGTAAAATCACGCGTGGTTATTTTTGCAATCGTAGCGGTCAATTTGTGTTGTAATTTTTCGGTTTCCTCAGCACTGCCCAAAAACGAAACTTTCACATTGTCGTTCACATAATAATACGACAATTTGCTGGTGGCGCCTAGAGTGTGATATTCCGGCAATTTTTCGGTGGCAATTTGGTACAACAATAATTGGTCTTTTTCATCGCCCGTTACTTTGGCTTTGGCTGTGCCAGTTTTGTAGTCGATAATTTCCAGCGTGCCATCGGGTAATTGATCCACCCGGTCGATGCGCCCGTGCACCACATAGTCCCCTACCTTAATTTTAAACCAGCCTTCGAGCGCCACTGGTACCGTCCAATGTCCGTCTTCGGCGGCATAAAAAACTTTGAGGATCTCGCGGCCTTTGGCAAAATATTCTTCACGCTGGCGCTTACTCTCGAACCAACTGTCGCCCCAATTTTTTTCGTAGATAGCTAACAGCTCGGCGAGTGATGGCGCCTGCACCACTGACACATCGCGCGCCGGCACGGGGGCAGAAAAAAGCGATACCTGCGCGGCGCTGTTTAATTCTTGTAAGCGCTCATAAAAATGTTGCAAAGTGGAATGCATGGTAGTGCCAAAACTAAAACTGGCATGGCCGCGCGTGGGAATTTTGAGCACGTGCGCCAGCTTGTATTGATACGGACACGTTTCGTAGGATTTAAGTTGCGAAAAAGAAAACTTTTCTGGAATAGGATACAAAAATGGCGCAGGATTTTTTTCGGGATTATTGGTTTTAATAGTCTGTAATCCCACGGTGCGTTTTACACGCTCGCCGGTTTCGGTTACCAACCCCACCTCGGCCAAAAATCGGCTAGGCTTTTTGGCGCGCACCCCGCCGTAGTCGGTGGCAGTACTCAAAAATAATCCATACTTGGCGCGGGTAACGGCCACATAAAACAACCGACGCTCTTCTTCCACATGCCCATCACCTTCGGGCAATTGCTCTTTAATGAGCGCGCTCGGAATGGGTAACGCTTCGCCGCGGCGGCGGGTAGGAAAACGTTCTTCCACCAAATTAACCACAAACACGTACGAAAACTCCAGCCCTTTGGCGCCGTGCACGGTCAAAATACGCACCCCCTCACCTGCGGTCACGTCCTGCGGCATAGTGCCATCATCACCAGATTCGAGCACATATTCCAAATGTTCCAAAAAATTATGCGTGCGCGCACCCGGGTTAGCAGTTTCAAACGCCGCGATATTCTCGAGCAGTTGTTGCAGATAAAAAACTTGTTCCAACACTCGCCGATCGTTTTCGTGTTCGGTGGCCGCGAGATAACTCAAATACCCCACCTTATCCAAAAAATGATACAGCACCACGGATGGTTTTTCTTCTTTAGATTGTTCGGCGGCAGTGTGTAATAGATGCAATAATTTTTCCACCACTATCTGCCCGGCCGCGGACACGCCAAACTCGCGCGCCCGCGTGAGCGCTTCGTAATAGGAAATGGTTTTGCGCTTCGCCCCGTCATACACAATTTTTTGCACATCATGTTCGGCAATGGGCAGACACGGCAAGCGGAGCAAGCGATACACAGCCGTAGATTCGTGATAGCGATCAATGGCTTTAAAAAAATTCAAGCAGTCGAGCACAATCGGCTGGCGATACAACCCGCTCGACGCCCGAAATTCGTACGGAATCCGCGCCGCTTCGAGCGCCTCCACAAACGGATCAGCATGGTTGTTGGCGCGCACCAAAATGGCCATGTCCCAAAAATCCACACCGCGTTTTTTTAACTCCCCAATTTTTTCCACCACCTGATGCACTTCGTCATCCAGGGTAGCGGCGGTGATATAGGTGAGCGGCGGAGTAGCTAAGTGTTCGGCCGAAATTTCTGCTTTGGAAACGAGTCGTTTATCCACGCCCAACTTTACCTCCAGTCGATCAGGATTATTGTTGGCAATAGCACGATAGGACGCATCCAAAATTTCTTGGCGGGAGCGATAGTTTTCGGTGAGCACCACTTTTTCGGCTTGGGGGTAGTCGCTGTGAAAACGCAAAATATTAGACACCGAAGCGCCCCGAAAGGCATAGATGCTTTGGTCATCGTCCCCC
>CAYTMT010000004.1:0-257 GCA_964439095.1 uncultured Gammaproteobacteria bacterium
AAGCTGCGGCCTTCCAAGAATTGCTCGGCCTTATAAATATAGCTCGGGTCTTTTGTAAATGCATACCCTGTTTGAGATAACTGGGCTAAAGTGAGTTGGTTGCGAATATCAAGCGGGTGTAAATCAATATTTTTTTGCAACGCACTATAAATAGTATCAAATAGTTCTTTGCTTCGCTCTACCCCCAATTGCTGGGCAGCACCACTACTCAATAGACTAAATCCTGTTCGGCCTAAATCACTTCGAATATCGTCAAT
>CAYTMT010000004.1:354-33191 GCA_964439095.1 uncultured Gammaproteobacteria bacterium
GCTAATGCCTCCCGCAGAGAAGAAATGCCAAGTATCGGACTTTGTGAGAACAGGCGTATAGTATCAAGTGCCTTCATATTCGCTCGGGCCGGCTGAATGTTGAAGATAAAAATAAACACAAAGGCTCCAAAACCAAGAAAACCAACAGTAACTGGCAGTAACATGCGATCTTGTTTTCTTTCTTTTATAATTTTAACAGCGGTCTCCACCGTTGGGAGAACTCCTGATTTGGTAAAATTTGCCGCGTTGTTCACAAAAGCCAGCCACATTGCAAAATAAAGATACGATGTTGGATTTTCAAACACAGTAATATTTCCAACCAAATGAGCGACCAGGTAGGCTATGCCAATAACGGTTATATGAATATCCAACTGCCGATTATCCCGCCGAGCTTGCACCAATACCAGGACACCAATAATAAAGATACTTAGGTAGACAATAAGTCCAAAAGTTCCCTGCACCGCCAGTGTATTCATGATGATGTTATGGGCATTATCAAACCACGTTTCCCCATATCCAAAATCTAGCGAACGAGGATTGTAGTATTTATTAAACGCGTAGAAAAAATTATTTGGCCCCCAACCAAAAACAGGCTTCTCTTGCCATCCTTGTAAGGCAATTTGCCAAGCAATCCAGCGCGGGCTGCTCTTAATATCGCTCCACGAAGTATTAACAGCGCGATTAATTATTAAAATATCGCTCACAAACTGAGAATGACGAAACAGATGCAACAGACCAGCTGCCATCACCAAAAAAATAACACCACCCATCAGACTATAACGCAATACTTTATGTTCTTTCTTTAAAAAGAAAATATAACCTAAAACCGCCGCAAAAATCCCCGCCACCATACCTAAAATCGACCCGCGAGTACCACTAAAAATCATGCCCAAAATTCCAAGCACCCCCATACCAGCGTCCATCCAGCGCCAAATAGCGTTTTTTTCTTTTACCGCTAATAAAAAAGCAAGAAAGGCTAGAAACAAACCATAGTCGCCTACATAAATTGCGTTGCCGAGAGTACTGCTAACACGTTCTGAGCCTTGGTTGAGCAAAAAGTTAATATTTTGAGTTTGATAAACTGCAACCAACATTACACCTGACCCCGCCACCAACACCCAGCGCAAAAACCACTGCCAATCACGCCATTCTTTGAGCACGGAGATACAAAATACATAGTACAACCCGTAGTGAAGAACTGTAAAAAGACCCAACATGCGCTCATGATTATCCCAAAAACTATGGTAAGCATCGACTCCAAAAAAGGTAGACAAAGAAAAACTCAATAAAAAAAGACCGAAAACAATGTTCATTGGTGTAGTTTTTGGTCGATACTCATTCCAATTAATAATTAATAGGCCAATATAAGCAAATAACCCAATTTCGATCACTGACCGCATGAACAAAATTTTTGGAACAATAAAAGGAAAAATAAAAGAACTTGGCAAGACAAGTAGCGGAGCAAGAAAGGCGGTGTAAAGAACACCTCGCACCGTCATTTCAAGATACTTTTTCATAAATTTTAAAATATAGCCCGGATTGAGTCCGGTAAGATAAAAATGACAAAACAAATAAGCTTTGGTATATTGTACGTAAGAAACAACGAGTCGTCAAACACATCTACCCCACCTCTATGAAACAAATCACAACCATCGCCTCCGAGCAAGAGATGCAAGAATTTGGCCAAACACTAGGTAAGACATTGATCGGTGGCAATATTATTGCTTTGTCGGGTGATCTGGGAGCTGGAAAAACCACACTTGTCCAGGGCATAGGTAGAGGACTTGGCGTTCTCGACCACATCACCAGCCCCACATTTACCATTCTCAATATTTACCCACTTCCTACTGCAAACCATAATTGCACCACGCTTGCTCACATAGACACCTACCGACTCGAAAACGAACAAGAGCTAGCAGCTATCGGCATCCATGATTATTTAGGTCAAAAAAATACTATTTGCATTATTGAGTGGCCAGAAAAAATTCCTGAGTTATTGGCAGGCCGTTCTCTTATATCCATTACAATTAACCAGATTGACACGAATACCAGACAGATAACTACTAAACACACATAATCTACTTCTTCGTGCTTGGAGGGAGATATTTTTTTCCTTTTAACGGAGGGGGAAGATAGTCCTGATCAACCGGACCGCTATACTCAGGATTATACTTGTAGCCCTTGCCATAACCAATATTTTTCATGAATTTGGTAGGCGCATTCCGTAAATGAAGCGGCACCCCCAAATGCGATGTATTTTTGGCATCCTTAGCCGCAGCCCCATAGGCGGTGTAGAGGGCGTTCGATTTGACTGATTTGGCACAATAAACCACGGCCTGAGCCAAATGCACCGCACATTCAGGCATCCCCAGCTTATGACAAGCGTCATAGGCGGCATTGGCCTGAATAAGCGCCTCACTGTTGGCCATCCCCACATCCTCGCTAGCAAACCGAACTACACGCCGAGCCACATACAACGGATCCACACCACCTTCCAGCATACGCGCTAACCAATAAAGGGCGGCATCAGCATCGGACCCGCGCATCGACTTGTGTAGCGCGGAAATAATGTTGTAAAATTCCTCACCGTTTTTATCAAAAATAACATGGACCCGCTGAAACGCTTCAACAATATCAGACTCAACGAGCTCTATTTTTTCACCCCCCGCCCTACTTCGCACAGCCACATCCAAAGCGTTTAGTGCCGAGCGAGCATCACCCCCTGCTAAACGTGCAGCTAAGGTGATAACTGGCGCTGGTACGGTAATTGACAGACCGCCCAACCCCCGACCACTATCTTCTAAAGCATGGCGCAAAATCTTCTCTACATCCTCATCGGTTAAACGTTCCAATACAAATACCTGAGAACGGGACAAGAGCGCACCAATAATTTCAAACGATGGATTTTCGGTGGTAGCTCCAATCAAAATAACTACCCCCTGCTCTACATAGGGCAACAAAGCATCTTGCTGTGCTTTATTCCAACGATGGATTTCGTCGATAAATAAAACAGTTTTTTGTTTATCCTGTTGCAGATGCTCTTTGGCTTCTTTGGCAATAGTGCGCAACTCTTCTTTACCACCAGATACTGCAGAAATAATCCGAAAATCTGCACCTATTTCCTGTGCTATAATATGAGCCAGCGTGGTTTTTCCCACTCCGGGTGGACCCCAAAAAATGAGCGACATTAATTCACCCTGCTCCACCAACCGGCGCAACATAGTCCCTGAACCTATAATTTTTTTCTGGCCCACAAATTCCGCCAAGGTGAGGGGGCGCATACGATCGGCCAGAGGTGCCGCTGGAGAAGGAGAATTTTTAGACATAGTTTTTTATGCGCGCGGCCAACCAACACCACCATTGCTGCCATAGCGACCTGGAATAATGCCCCACGCGAGTCAGCGGCACTGCTACTGCTATCCAGCCATCTATAATTAAACGCAAATCACGCACCATATCCGGATGCGAAAAACAAACCCCAGCTTCTTCGTTGATATGCAAACTTCGCGGCGTTAAATTCGCACTCCCTACCACTCCGTAGGATTGATCAACACAAACAGCTTTTCCATGATTCATGACGCGTGAAAAATAAATATGCGCACCAGATAATTCTGCAGCCGACAAAAATGGTTGGGCAATATATTGCATCAACCGCACATCGGTACGAAGCGGTACTAAAATATTTACTACCACCCCTCGTTTTACCGCTGCGGCGAGAAAGCGCATAAATTCTTGATTGGGAACAAAATAGGGGGTGACCAAATCAAAACGATCATGAGCACCACGGAGCGCCTCTACATAATGCTGCCACAACTGCCTACGACCAGGCTTATGTGAAGGAGAGTGGAGAATGAAATCAAATGTCTCCCACCATCGTGCCACGTTGATTGAGGCGCGCGCAAATCTGCGCCGATGATGTGTAGAAGGACGCCTTACTCCACCGGCATGCACAAAACTTTCTTCAAATTCTTTAACCAGTGGCTTAGCCGGCCCTTCCCCGTGGATATACACATGCAAATCATGCCACGAGGCAGAACGAGCAACAATATTAACACCACCAATAAAAATTGATTCTTGGTCAACAATAAGCACTTTACGATGGTTGCGTCGCCACACTCGCTTAAACCAGCGAACAAAATTAAGCTCTAGTTTAAACTGGTGAAACCAAGCAATAAATACACCGGCTTGCCGTAACCGCGTTATAGCCGCTCCAGACAAAGCTAAACTCCCCAACGCATCCAAAATAAGCCTCACTTCTACGCCTGCCGATGCTTTCTCACATAAGAGATCTACAAACCGAACCCCTACGATATCATCAATCAACATATACAACTCCCACTCTATCGAATGTTTAGCAGCAAAAATAGCCTGGTACATGCCGTCCCAAGCGCCTTGTGTTGTGGAGTAAAATTTATAAGAAAAATTACCTTCCATAGTTGAAGTATTACTGGTGGTATTATTCCATGCCAAAAAATCAAGGTCAAGTAACTGTGAACTTGCAAAAACTTAGTATTTTCGCTATAATTCAACTATTATTGTAAAGATTTTTTCCCTTCCTATGCGTTACTCCCAACTTTTTGGCAAAACAAGCAAATCTATTGCAACAGACGCTGATTCTATAAACGCTCAATTACTTACCCAGGCTGGATACATCACCAAACAAATGGCCGGGGTATACAATTATCTCCCTCTCGGACTACGGGTATTGACTAATATTCAGCGCATTATTCGTGAAGAAATGAACGCGCTTGGCGCATCAGAAATACTCATGCCGGCCATGACCGCAGAAGAAAGCTATCGTACCACCGGACGCGATGCTATGGACGTTCTATTCCATGTTCCTGGACGCGACGAAAGCAAACTTGTGTTGAACCCAACCCACGAAGAAGTCGTAACTCCCTTGGTACAAAAATATACATTCTCTTATCGTGATTTACCAGTGGCTGTATATCAAATACAAAATAAATTCCGCAATGAACCGCGTGCCAAATCTGGTTTGCTTCGCGGGCGTGAATTTAATATGAAAGACCTCTATTCTTTCCACGCCTCACAAGAAAGTCTGGACGCCTACTATGAACAGGTAGCGGCCGCTTATTTCAAAATATACCACCGCTTGGGACTTGGCGACTTAACTGTGTTCACCTATGCTTCGGGGGGCATGTTTAGCCGGTATTCTCACGAATTCCAGACCATCGCCGAGGTGGGCGAAGACACAATTTTTTTGTGCACATCGTGCCGAGTGGCCGTAAACAAAGAAATTAGCGATGAGCAAAAAACCTGCCCCGCCTGTGGCAACATGGACTTGCAAGAAAAAAAGGCCATCGAAGTGGGGAATATCTTTAAGCTCGGCACCAAGTTTAGTGCTGCTTTTGGATTTAACCACCATGATGAGACCGGAAAAGAACAACCGGTAATTATGGGGTGCTACGGCATTGGACCATCACGAATTATGGGAACTCTGGTAGAAGTTTTACATGATGAACGCGGTATTATCTGGCCAGAAAGTATCGCCCCGTTTCGCGTACACTTGGCAGTACTCGGCATCGATCCTGCGGTTTTGGAAGCGGCCGAAAAACTACATCATCAATTGGAAGAAAAAAATATCTCCGTTTTGTTTGATGATCGAAACGCTTCGGCCGGAGAAAAATTAGCTGATGCCGATTTAATTGGCATCCCCTACCGTTTGGTGATTTCCAAAAAAACCTTGGCTGAAAATAAAATTGAACTGAAAAAAAGAAATAGCCCCACTGTAGAGCTACTTCCCATTGAAGCAATCTTACCAATCGTTTCTATTTAATTTGTTTCAACAACTTCTTCTGAAACCGCCAGTCGTTAATTTGACTAGCAAAAATAACAGTCAAACCAGCCACAATAGACTCGGTTGATCCGATTGCTGCCAACACAAAACCATTACTCATCACACCCGTGACTGCTCCAATCATCCCCATAAACGGAGCCAGGGCTGCACCAATAAACAGCCCTAAGCGAGCGGGGTTAGTAAAATCTTGATATAAAGCCAACCGGGTAACTGATTGACCTGGTTGTAGAATTACTTTGTTTTCTTTCACCAGCTGGTGTAAGCTGTGACGGTACAAAAATATCGACTGGAAGGCAGTGGTCAAGGAGAGCGCTACTGCTGAAACACCAAATACGGCCCCGGCAGTAAGAATACGCCCCGAATGTAGCAGCCCTTCCACCGAAAGTGCACCCCAGGTCGCCAGCGCAAATACCGGAACAAGGATACGACTGCGTTTGGCCAATTCCCCCCACCGAAAACCCGAACCGCGCAAAGCCATAATTTCGGCAGATTCACCCAATAGATCATCAATCGAAGCTGCAAAAACTTTTCCAATTCCCGAAGCGAATTTTTCCAAAACATGAGCAATGGGCCCAACAATAAAAAGCATTTTAATGATTGTCTGAGCAATTTCTGTGCGCTCCTGGGCGTTATCGGCAATTACTCGAAACACCGAATAGTCTACAGCGAGCGGATAAATTAATTCTGAAAGCTCAGTAATCAAACGCTGTTCCTCAGGCTTAATACCAATGTTTTCTTCATCAATCAAGACTAGCCGTTTAAAACGCAATCGATCACGCATCACTACCTCCACAGCGTCACTCAAATTCTCCCCATGTTCTGCGGCTCGCGCATTATCAGCATCAGTAAAATGAGGCACGTGTTTATCGCGCAATAACTGCGGCAACCAAGTGATAATATAATTATGCTGGCTGTGGACACTAATTGTGTGAACTGCTTTTAGAATATTTTCTGGCGTACGCAAAATAGTGCGCACACCAATCGCTTTTCCTTGGGACAAAATTTGTTTGATTCGCTCCCGATACTCCGGATATTTATTAAAAACAAAACGAATCTCGGTGGGAAGATAGTTTTCCCAATCACATTCTTCCGGCAACGAAATAACGTCGAGTCGGTACGAACCAATCGGAGATTCCTTGGGTGGGCGTGTGAGTCGTTCCAACATACACTAGGACTTTTTAAAACGAACATTAATAATAGGCTCGTAGGCATTATGATACTCATCGGTAATTTCGATTGTTTCCCCTTTCATCATTCGCGTAACCACCGCATCGCTCAAAATTGTGTTATCTGATTCAATATCCACTGCCATATCCTCCAACTTAACAAACTCCGAAGAAAAATCTTGTTTTACCGTTGTTTCAAGTTGCTTCTTGCGCTCTCGCAGCGTCTTCATCTTTTCCACAATATCTTTGTATTCAGCTACACCCGCAAGCGCTTCTTTATACGCGCCCCGAATATCTTTTTGTTTCTTCTTAGTTTCCTGAATACGGTTAAAAATTTCTTGAATCGAATCCATAGGAAAGTGTTAAGGAATAAAAATTACCAATTACGAATAGTATGCTCTACAAAAACAACAGTGGTAGTAAGAATACGAATTGCCTCGGGAATAAAGGGGAGAAATATGGTGGCAATATGAATTAGTGTGGGGGCAAAACGTGAATTGGCCATAGCGCCCATAATATAATGAGCCAATGGAAAACGATCAATAAAATACAAGGCAACACCAACCGTCAGAGCGCCCTCAAGCACCCCTAAACCAAGACCAAGGATGCGATTAAGTGAATTTAAAAACGGTAACCGAGTAATTAAGTTCAACGCTTTAGTAACAATCCAAAACACAAACCCAATCAAACGATTTATCACCACGAAAGCAATAACAAACATAACTACTCGGGGAAAGTTTCCACTCCAGGCAGTAAGCTGTGACAACCACACGGCCAGCGGTTCATAAAACCGACTGGCCAAAAAAATACTGAGCACCATACCCAAAAGCGAGCCAAACATTTGCACCACCCCAAACCAAAATCCAAATAACCCAAACAGTACAATAATCACAATAAGGGCAACATCGAACCATGGCATACTAAAAAAATATTAAGGAATAAGACGGGGAAAAAGCGCTTCAGCAGCATTAATACCTTCACCCACCGGAAGTCCAACCCACTGCTGCAGGTCAAACAATTTTTTCTGAGATTCTTTACCAAAATCAATACTTAATTGCCCAAACATACGCTCAGAAGTTTCGGGCATAAATGGCCACACCATCAGTGCCACATGACGCAGTGCTTCAGCTAGCTGGTACAACAACGTTTCTATTTCTTCTTTTTTCCCCTCTTTAAACAGTACCCACGGTTGCCGGTCAGAGACCGTTTGATCTAAATGGCTAATAAATTTCCAAACTGATTCTAACGCTAGATCGAAACGAAAATTACGAATTGCTTCTTGGTAATTTGGCCAAATGGTTTTGGTTAAAAAGACGATCATATTTTCGTCAATCTCGTGTGGTTCTGGAATCTTTCCATTACTATACTTGTGTATCATAACCACGATACGATTGGTTAAGTTGCCAATACCGTTTGCTAAATCAGAATTATAGCGTTCGCGAAACTTAGCATCAGAAAAATCACCATCTTCGTGAAAAGAAATTTCCCGAAGCAAAAAATAACGCACTGCATCAAGAGAATATTGCGATGTAAGAGCGCGCGGGTCGATAACATTTCCCCGAGTCTTACTCATCTTTTCACCATCCACCGTCATCCATCCATGCGCAGCCACCTGCCCTGGTAATTCAAGCCCTGCCGACATAAGCATGGCCGGCCACAACAAGGCATGAAAGCGATTAATATCTTTACCTACCACATGTACGTTGGCAGGCCACTCTGCACGGAATAATACTTCGTCGCTTCCATATCCTACTGCCGATAAATAATTGGTAAGCGCATCAAACCAAACGTACCTTACCTGAGTGCTATCATCCGGCACAGGAATTCCCCATGATAATTTTTCTTTGGCACGAGAAATACTCACATCATCAAGTCCGTTCTTTAGCATTTCGCGCATTTCGTTGTAACGACTTTTAGGGACAATAAAATCAGGATGTTGGTCAAAAAATAATTCCAGCGGTTCTTGATACTTACTTAACCGAAAAAAATAGTTTTCTTCGGTTATTGTTTCTGGTATTCGGTCATGATCCGGACACTTGCCGGCAACTAAATCTTTTTCTGTCTTAAACGCTTCGCAACCCACACAATAGATCCCAGTATATGCTTTTTTATAGATGTCACCACTGGCGGCAGCTGCCCGCCACAAAGCCTCAGCTCCACGGTGATGGCGTGCTTCGGTAGTACGAATAAAATCAGTATTTGAAATATTCCACTCATCGACCAACGATTGCACTTTCGCAGATTGTTCATCAACAAATTCCTGAGTTTGCTTGCCCATTGCTCCGGCAGTACGTTCAATTTTTTGTCCATGTTCATCAGTGCCTGTTACAAACACCACCTCGCTTCCAAGTAACCGTTGATAACGCGCCAGCACATCTGCGTAGAGTAATTCCAAAGCAAACCCAATATGAGGATCGGCATTTGGATACATGATCGATGTGGTAATATAGTACTTCATAAGTGATTATTAACCACGACCACAAACTCTCCTTTAGTTATAGTGATGGCGGCAGTAACTTCGGCAATGGTACCCCGGTAAATCGTTTCAAACTGCTTAGTAAGCTCACGACACACCACCACTTCGGCTCGAGGAGGAAGAGCGCTCGCTAGATCAGCCAAACATTTTATAATCCGATGGTTGGATTCAAAAAAAACTACCGTGTACGCACTTGCTGCCACCTCGGAAAAAAAATGGTTCCGCTTGTGTTTATGCGGCGGAAACCCTAGAAACAAAAGTCTATCCGTAGGAAAACCACATACTGAGAGTGCTGCTGTGAGAGCGCTCGCACCTGGAATCGGCACAACACTTGCACCGCCAAACGTGGTGATAATTTGTTGCACCAGCTCATTCCCTGGATCGCTTACACCAGGAGTTCCGGCATCAGTGATTAGGGCCACATTTTTACCTTCAGCCAACATATCCTTAAGTTGGCGAATTTTACCACCCCCACTATGGTGGTGGTAACTAATGAGTTCTTTGCGCAATTTCAGATGATCAACAAGTCTTTTAGAAACACGAGTGTCCTCACAAGCAATAACGTCAACAAAGGCCAGGATTTCGGCAGCACGATAGGTAATATCCCCTAAGTTTCCAATAGGAGTAGCGACAATATACAATTTACCAGAGCCTACTATCATACCGCCGTATGATAACAAAAAAATCACTACCTGACAAATGCTTTGGCACTAGCCCTGAGATCATGGACCAAACGAACTATAATTTTTACCGTGTAAGCGATATCCCCTGCGTTAGTACTCCGACCCAGGGTAAAACGAACACTCTGCCGAGCTGCTTCTGTATTCAATCCAAGCGCGCTAAGTACATGTGATGACTCAGCAGATTGGGTGGCACACGCCGAACCAAAAGCACACATAATCCCAAACTCATTTAAATACACTACTAAGGCCTCGCTTTCTACCCCCGGAAACATCACGTTTAAATTTCCCGGTAACCGTTCGTCAGAAAGCGCCGGTCCATTTAAAACTGCATCGGGAACTTCTTTTTTTAAGGCCTGCCAAAAATGAAGGGTGAGTTCTCGTAAACGGCGAGATTCTTCTTCGTGAGCGCGCACCGCCATATCAAATGCAGTTGCAAAACCAACAATTCCAGGCACATTCTCTGTGCCAGCTCGAAGCCCAAATTCCTGATCACCGCCAACAAGACACGATACCAGAGAAACACCACGCCGCACATACAAACATCCCACTCCTTTTGGACCATAAATTTTTCCACTATTAAGCGTCAATAAATCAACATGCAATCTTTCTACATTTAACGAACAAGTATTTACTGCCTGACACGCGTCGGAATGAAAAAAAGGATATATCGAATTATGTTCTTTACGGTATTTAAGGATAATTCGACCAACTTCAGCTATAGGCTCAATTGTTCCAACTTCGTTGTTAGCATACATCACCGACACCAAAACGGTATCTGGACGAAGAGCTGCAAGAACATCGACCACACGCACCCGACCAAAAACATCAACTGGAAGATAAGTTATTTGCCATCCTTTTTTCTCTAAATTTGCCAATGGACGAAGCAAAGAATGGTGTTCAATAGCCGAAACAACCATATGCTTACCATGCCCCGCATACGCTTCGGCAATTCCAAAAATTGCCAAATTATTGGCCTCAGTACCACCCCCAGTGAAGATAATCGTGTCTGGGACTGTTCCTAAATTATTAGAAACGATCTGACGGGCTACCGTAATAGCCCTTGCTGCTTGTTGGCCAAGCACATACAGTGCAGACGCGTTACCAAATAGACCACCAAAATAGGGTGCCATGGCTTTTTGAACATGCGCATCAACAGGGGTTGCAGCCGCATAATCCAAATAAACGCTCCTTATTTTTTTTGGCCGAAAAAACATGTTAGAGTGGTAAAGTAAGATTGATAGTTTTTGGTGCTACCATTCCAGTTCCGACAGGAGGATCAAAGTCTACAGCAAACGGAGTCACTTCACCAGTCAGTGTCTTATAAAACAATTGCTTATTTTGTCGGCCAAAATCGTATAAATCTTTTGTAACTTTTACATCCTGCTCACAATATTTTTTAATTTCATCAATTTTTCCTTCTCGAAACCACTGCATAGCTTGTAATCCATCAGCACTTTTTTGAATATCGAGCGTTGCCTGCGCCACATCATTGAGTTTAAGGCGAAAACCAAGACGCTCTTTGATTTCTTTTAAAATATCAAATCCTGGAAAAGTAAGCAAATCACCCATATAATAACGATTTAACACTGGCAGATCAAAATGTTCGCTATTATACCCAATCAAACGATCAGCCTTTTCGAATAATGGCCACAGCTGGGGAAGTTCACTTTCTACAAAACTCTGATAGGTATCTGTTTCATAACGATAAATAGAAACTACAGTTACTTTCATCGTAGACAAATCTGTAATATCGCCGATTGTTTCGATATCAAATACGATTTCTTTATTCATACAAATTATTTAAGAGAAGCGAGTGCTTGTTCGATTTTTATTTTATCGAAACCAATAATAAGGGTGCCATTCACGTCAATCACTGGCACGCCCATTTGACCTGAACGCCGCACCATCTCTTCAGCTTTTTGATCGTCAGAGGAAACATCAATATCGGTATACTCAATACCGTGCTCCGAAAAATACGCCTTAGCCTGATGACAAAAATGACAGGTGGGGGTGGAATAAATAATGATAGCCATATAAAGATAAATTATTTTTTTACATTTTTTTGCACTGCTTTGGCTACAATCTTGGCCACACTTCGATCGAGCGGAGAGGGAAGAATACGATTTTTGTTGATTGCTCCCGTAGCCCGAGCCAAGGCTTCAGCCGCTCGAATCAACATGTCTTCATCAATTTCACGAATTCTACCATCAAGCACCCCGCGAAAAATCCCCGGAAACATAAGTACATTATTAATCTGATTAGGAAAATCAGACCGTCCCGTGGCCACCACAAATGCCCCGGCTTGAAGCGCTAGTTTTGGCATGATTTCGGGAACGGGATTAGCCAAGGCAAAAATAATTGAATTTTTAGCCATTGTCTTAATTAAAGAAGCATTAAGAACACCCGCTTTACTCACCCCAATAAACACATCGGCCCCCACCAACGCTTCGGCCAAACCACCTGTTTTGCTTTCAGGATTCGTATGTCGAGCGAGTTGTTCTTTAGGTTGATTCAAATCTTTGCGTCCACGATAAATTATTCCAACACTATCACATACCACCAGTCGTTTTGCACCATAGCGAAGAAGGAGCTGGGCAATGGCCGTTCCTGCGGCACCAGCACCATTAATCACAATTTGCGCTTCAGAAAATGATAATTTTTTGAGCTTAAAAGAATTAATGAGACCAGCTAACACCACAGCCGCAGTCCCCTGCTGATCATCATGCATCACAGGAATAGACAGAGACTCACGCAACCGATCAAGCACCTCAAAACAACGTGGTGCGGCAATATCTTCGAGGTTAATCGCTCCAAACACTGGCGCAATATTCATTACTGTTTTAATAATTTCTTCGGTATTCTGTGTGGACAAACAAATAGGAAACGCATCAACTCCAGCAAATTCTTTAAGCAAAGCCGCTTTTCCTTCCATCACCGGAATAGCTGCTTCGGCACCAAGATTGCCTAGTCCCAAAATAGCTGATCCATCACTTACAATAGCCACAGTGTTTTTTTTGATGGTCAAATCATGAACGGAATCTGGATTTTTGCTAATTTCTAAACACACTGCTGCCACTCCCGGAGTATACGCTCGGGATAATGCGCCTTTTGTTTTTAATGGCACTTTGCTCACCACTGATAACTTACCATGAAATTTTTTATGCATTTTTAACGAATCTCGATAAATTTCATCCATATAAAAAATTAACGAAGAATAAAGGCAAAAACAATAGCCGCCACTATACGGTAAATACCGAACCAGAAAAAAGTATGCGTTTTAATATGGCTCAAAAGCCAACGAACACTTACCCATGCTACCACAAAAGAAACTACCGAGCCAAGAGCGAGCACCAACCAATCATGGGAAGAAAAACCAAACGAAGACTTTGCCAAATCCAAAACGGTGGCTGCGGCCATAGTGGGGATAGAGACTAAGAAAGAAAATAGCACAATAGTCTGTCGCGAAAATCCACGAGCTAAACCACCAATAATAGTAGCAGCAGAACGGGACACTCCCGGAACAAGAGCAAACGACTGAAATACACCCACCAATGCCGCTTCGAAAAAAGGAATGCTCTCAATATTTGTAATAGTGGCTTCTTTTTTAGCAATAAATTTTTCTAAAATGAGTACAAAACCACCCAAAGCCAAGGCCCAAATTACTACCCAAGAATTGCCTAATAAGTATTTTTTAACTAGACTGTGGAACAAAAGACCAATAACAGCAGTGGGAAGAAACGCTGCCATAACCCGCGACCATAACACCTTCCTCCGCACCTCATTCCAACAAACAAGAGCAACCGCCAAGATAGCACCCAATTGAATGGCAATAGTAAAACTTTTCCAAAATTCGGTTGCTGAAATTCCCAACAAATGAGTGGCAATAATCAAATGACCAGTAGAAGAAATGGGTAAGAATTCAGTAATCCCTTCTATAATACCCAAAATAGCTGCGTGTAAAAAATCCATATATAATAGAAGACCTTAAATTATATCTAGATTCATTATAGGCGAACTAACCCTGAAGATCAAGGCAAAGTATGGTATACTATACCTATGGATCAAAATATTTTTCTCGACATTAGTATTCTCCTCGGCATCACCGTGTCGGTAGCTTTTTTAGTTCGACTCCTCAAACAACCGCTCATCGCTGCGTACATTGCAGCCGGAATTGTGGCTGGGCCACTTTTTTTAAATCTTATCACCACCCACAACCAAGCTTACAGCGCGTTCGCAGAACTGGGAGTGGTGCTTTTACTTTTTATTGTAGGCCTGGAACTTAATATTGAATATTTAAAAAAAATAGGAGCAACCGTGGCCACCATTGGCGTGATTCAAGTTTCTACAACCACACTTGGCGGAATTTGGATGCTGCACCAGCTTGGTTTTAATTTTATCTCTTCGTGTTTTTTGGCTCTAGCCATCACCTTTTCTAGTACCATTATTATTTCCAAACTGCTCAGTGAAAAAAAAGACACCGAGAGTTTATACGGTAAATACACCCTTGGCCTCATGCTGGTTCAGGATGTAATTGCCATTCTAATAATTATTGGCATAAGCGCCTTGGGCGGTAGCACCAACACCCTTGGTTCATTGCAATTATTAACCCTCAAAGGCCTGGGTGCTTTTGTAGTCTTGTTCCTTCTAGCCAAATATGTCCTGCCTATTATAATGGACCGAGTAGCGGGATCGGGAGAATTTTTATTTATTTTCACCATAACCTGGTGCTTTGGAGTAGCCAACATGATGCACGCCCTTGGTTTTTCTCCCGAAATTGGTGCCATTGCCGCCGGTCTCACATTAGGATCCTCTGAATATCAACGTGAAATTGTCAGCCGTATCAAACCGCTCCGTGATTTTTTTATTATTCTATTCTTCGTCATTCTGGGAAGCAACCTTAACCTCAATCACTGGCAAACACTTATTTGGCCAAGTGTGCTTTTATCCCTATACGTCCTAATTGTTAACCCTATCATTCTCTACGTTCTTTTCCGTGGAGCTCGATTTACGAGGCGTAACAGTTTTCTGGTTGGTATCAACGCCGCTCAAGTGAGTGAATTTGGTTTTATTCTTCTTTTTACTGGACAGTCCCTTGGTGTACTCAGTAATAATGAACTTTCCATCTTTACCATCGTTGCGCTGGTAGTAATTTTTTGTTCTTCTTATTTAATTTCTTTTAACCACACCCTCTACCATGCTACCTTGCCGTTCTTTGCCTGGTTTGGTAAAGATAGGTATGTGCAACACGAACAACCTGTCGAAATTTATGACGCATGGGTCTTTGGCTACCATCGTATTGGTTGGAAAATTTGTGAGGCACTCCGTAAAGACAACGTACGTTTCGCGGTGGTTGATTACAACCCAGAAACCATTGCCCGTCTTCGTAAACGCAATATTCCTGCTTTTTTTGGCGACGCTGCTGATGTGGAATTTTTAGAAACCCTTAATCTATCCCTAGCCAAACTAGTAGTGCTCACTATCCCCGATCCCGATGATCAAAAAACAGTCATCCACGCAATTCGGGGTGAAACCAATAAAACATTGATCATAGGAAGCCTCTACCACACCGCTTGCCTCCAAGAATTGTACGCAGCTGGAGCAAACTATGTTATGCTCACCCACTTACTAGGTGGACAATTCATCTCCAACATTCTAGAAACAGAGCCCTGGACTAAAACTACCTTCTCGCACATGCGCCAAAAACAAAAGGCCGAGTTAAAATAACTGGCCTTTTGCGCAAACAAACAAATATTAAGCGGCAAATTTTTGGAATGCTGGACGCTCGGATAAACGTTTTACCCACGCGCCAATGTGCTGATAAGAAGAAATATCGTAGTTCACAAAACTGGACATAATAACCACGGTTGCGGCAGTAATATCAGCCAAGGTAAAGTGATTTCCCACCATATATTCCTTGTTCTGCAAATGATTATTAAGAATGGTGAGATACTCCGGTATTTCCGCTCGTGCAGCAATGGTTGCTTCAGAGTCGGGGGTCTTGCGATATTGTTGCAAAATTAAAACTTCAAACGGACCATACAAATGAATCGCTGACCAAAAATTCCACTGCGCTACCAACGCCCGCTCTTCGAGCGTGACCCCGCACAAATCGGAATTATTTTTTTCCGCCAAATAGGTATTAATAGCAATAGATTCCCACAACACAAACTCCCCATCCACCATGGTGGGAATTCGACCGTTGGGATTAAGCTTCAAATATTCCGGACTCTTCTGTTCATTCTTCTGAAAATCAACCTCCACTGTTTCGTAGGCTAACCCTAACTCTTCCATAAGCCAATAACACCGTCGAGCGCTGGACCGCGGAGAACCATAGATTTTTATCATCTGAATTTCTTGTCGCAAAGAAATTCACTCCAGAATCTACCACGTAAATTCGGAAGCTTCCTTCTTCACTTGAATAAAAATTATTATACGCGCGTATTTTTTCTGGCCACCAGTTGCATCACCACAAACAAAACCATGGTTATTCCCACAATTACCAGGAATGAAACAACTGGCGTAGTATCCTGATAATTGGTCAGCGCATACCGAGCCAGATTAATATTGTGATACACCGGATTAAATCTGCTCACTAAAGACCATGGATGTGGCAGGGTCGAAACCGGATAAAAAACTCCGGCCAAAAATATCATCGGCTGCATAACAAAGGCGGACATAAACGTGAGCGCGTCAAATGTCTTGGCCATAAAACCGACCATCACCCCTAACATACCAAATTCTATCCCTGTTAAGAGCAATACGAGGAGTAGATACAACGGATGGGGAATTCCCAAGTGCGGAATAAACCATACCGTACAAAGCACGGTAACAATAAGTGTGAGTGCCCCACGAGTGAGTGCCGCCAACGCATAGGCAATCCCAATACGCCACGGAGCAATGGGTACCAGTTGCAAGTCCACGATACTCCCCAGATTTTTAGCAATTACTAGGGCAAATGAAGGGTTAGAAAAACTACTGTTGATGACGATCATGGTTAATAACCCCGCATACACAAAAGTTATATATGGCAAATCTCCAATATTCCGACCAGACCCAACGACTCCGAATACCCCCAAATAAAGGGCAATCGAAACAATCGGACTAAAAACCGTATCAATCCAAATCTTTTGAAAACGCTTCGTTTCTCGGGCGTAGAGTGCCCACATGCCATTAAACATACGCAATTATTTTTGCTGAGGAGTAGTAAGTTTGAGAAAAATCTGCTCCAACGAAGCAGCCTCAGAACGAATGGATTTAATATTGTTGTGGTAAAATGCAGTCAGCGCGGCTACATCTTTGGCGAGATCGGTCATGGGATACTCATATTCTGAGCCAATTGGCACCACTCCAGACATGGGGGCTACGGAACGATCAAACAACTCAAAATGGATAGCATTGCGAGAAAAAGATTGTTGAATTTCTTTGAGCCGTCCACTTGTTACGACACGACCATGATCAACCAGGGTGATTGATTCACACAACTGTTCCGCTTCTTCAAGATAATGAGTGGTAAATAAAATAGTTGTCCCTTCTTCATTAAGACGGCGTACCAACTCCCAAATTTTCTGACGAAGCGACACATCCACTCCAGCAGTTGGTTCATCCAAAATAAGTAGCTTAGGGCGATGAAGCATGGCTTTGGCAATCATAAGCCGACGTTTCATACCCCCCGAAAGATTGCGAGCTGGATCGTACATTTTTTCTTCCAAATTTAGATCCCGCAATAAGGCACCAATTCGTGGTTTCCGCTCTCGGCGAGGCACGCCGTACATGCCACTAAAATAATACAAAACTTCCTCCACTGTAAAAGGAGTTTCAACCACAATCTCCTGCGGAACCACTCCAAGCATGTGTTTGACTGCGAGCGTGTCTTTGGCCACATCTACCCCAAAAACTTCAATTGAACCACGATCTGGTAAGGTCATACCACTAATCATACTGATCAACGTTGATTTACCAGCACCGTTTGGGCCCAAAAGACCATAAATATTCCCTGGCTCAATAACAAAAGAAACGCCATCAACTGCCTTAAACGGCTCGCCTTTGGCGCTCGAAAAAATTTTGGTAACGTGGTCTATAACCAGTGGTTTCATGATGTAGATTGTACCACCCCCTCACGTAAGTGTCAAAAACAAGAAACCCTTAACGGTTTTAAGGATCCTGGCCGAGAGGGTCTGTTCTTGTTTCGTTTTAGACCATTGATTCGCTTTTGCCCTTGCCTTGCTTTGATGGTATTATTTTTTGTAGAGGCTTTGGCACACAATTGAAACCACCATGACCAAAAATCCTATTGCCGCCCCTCCATTTGATTAATTAATTTTCTAGTGGCTGGCCCAAAGATACCGGTGCCGCTGGTAATTCCATATGGCTTGAGAATCGCATCAGCATGCGCCTCTTGAAATTTGCTGACAGCGGCTTTTAACAACGGCCCAAAATACACGCTCTCACGCCCCGGACTACCAATACCAGCGGAATCAATAGTAAATCCGTTGTTGTTCAAGAATATTTGTAATTGTCTAACATCTACCCCACGACTACCAAATTTTAATGTGCGCTTAAAAATAGGGTCCACAGAAGCAGATACGCCTAAAGTAGTTGGTAAAATTGACACACTACCACTATCATAGGTGACAGTTTGACTAATAACGTCGGAAAATACACCAGTCGTAGAATAGTACTTAAGAAAAACTTTATACGTACCACTCTTATCCGGAAGAGCAAATGTAATTGGAGTATTAGTGGTATAAGTTGTGATACCAACATTAGTAAAACTCGGATCAAGTGAAACCATAAAACCCCGAACGGTCATTGGATTGGCATTCAACTGTAATGTCAAAATCGAATTAGTAACTTTGGGGGTGCCATTATTAATACTAAACGACAACGGCACAGACACACCACCAGCAGCCGCAGTTGGCATCACCGAAACAATTGATGATCCACCACTACTACCACTAGTAGTATGAACCGGTGCAGAAATTACTACATTAGTATTACTCGTACTTGTTGCTGGGGCAGCATAACTATTTTGATATGAAAGCGTGACTGTATACGTACCATCAGCAATAGTGTCCGACGTAGCATACGAAACGCCGTTCGCACTCTGCACCCCACCAGCTGGTGTTAAACTAAGCGTGTGCGAACCAGAAGAAACATCACTGAGATATATCGTATTCGTACTTCCACTTATCGGAATAAATGTGAGCACCAAACTCCCAGAAAGCATAGATTGGGGAAGGCTATAACTGACCGTGAGCGCGCTGGTATCAGTATTAGTACTATCAGTGGCTGGAGAAATGAGTGTCGGCACTGCAGTCGGCGGATAAATAATCACACCAGTCACGCTAGCAGTCGCAGCCGGATCACCAAAGCTGTCCTGATACGAAATAACTACCGTATAAACACCGTCAGCAATAGTATCATGTGTAGCACTTACTACATGGCCATCACTCTGGACGCCACCGTTCGGTGTGAGCGTGAATGAATGAGCCCCAGTCGAAACATCCGCCAAAGTAATTGTATTAGTTACTCCCCCACTGGTAGGGATAAACGTTAGCGTTAAACTACCATTAAGCATAGCCACAGGAAGCGAGTAGGAAATTGAAAGAGAATCACTATCAAGATTGCTACTACTAGAAGTAGGCGAAATCAACACTGGTGGGACAGTGTACGGCGTAGTGGTATTAGCAGCTGAAGATGTAGCACCGGTACCAATACTATTAACAGCTGCTACCCGATAATTATAAGTTGTTGAAGCAACCAGGCCAACATCAGTATAAACAGTAGAAGTAGAAAGTGTTGTAGAAACAACTGAAAAACCACCACTTATTGGCGTTTCACGTTCGATTTGGTAACCAGTAATACTCGAACCACCATTACTCGAAGGCGTTGACCAAGACAAAGAAATTTGAGTGGAATTAAGCGGCGTCACGGTTAGACCAGTCACTTGATCGGGGACAGTTGGCGAGAAAGCCATCACAGTAGCACCGAGACTATGCGCAATATCAGAAAATCCAAGATACGGAGTACCGGTTGGACCAAACGCTAATGTTGTATAAAAAACTTGTCCTGGACTTATACCACCGACCGCACCAACATACGACCAGCTACCATTGCTATACGACATCACCGAGGCTTTGTTAGAACTGATACTACTACGATAGGAAACATACGGCGTACCACTCGCATTTATAGCCAGCGAAATATACGAAGCTGTTGTTCCACCGGTAAATTGCCTGCTGCCTACATTCACCCAACTCGAACCATTATAGGTCATAACCGTAACATCAGATCCACCATCCTGATATGCAATATATAATGTCCCTGAAGAACTTATAGCCAGCGAAATATATTGAGCAGCCGCGGAGGAAAAACCAGGTGTACCAACCGGCACCCAATTAGAACCATCATAAGTCATCACAGTAGCTTTATTACTATTACCAGCATCAGTATATGCTACAAAAAGAGTATCCGTTGGACTAATAGCCAACGACACATTCGCTACCGTACTCGAAGAAAATCCGGCCGTACCTACATTAGTCCAAGTTGAGCTAGCTGAATTATAAGCCATCACTGAAGCCTTCAAACTATTACCAATATCTTCAAAGGCAACATAAGGAGTGCCAGTAGAAGATATTACAATGGAAGTATAGTCAGCGTTGTCTGGGGTAAATCCGGCTGAACCAACTGAAGCCCATGTAGAACTAACAGCGTCATATCTCATTACTGTTCCTTTATTGCTATTACCTCCATCCATATAAGCGACGAAAGGAGTACCAGTTGGTGATAAGGACATCGAGACATAGCCGGCATTACCGGCCGAAAAATCACCACCGCCGAGATTAACCCAGCTTGACCCATTATAAGTCATCATTGAGGCTTTACCGCCATTTCCAGTATCAGAAAAACTGATATAAGGAGTGCCGTTAGCATCAATATGGAGCACGGTATAGGTTACCATACCAGCAGAAAAATTTGTTGTCCCGACAACGTTCCATCCGGTCGCAGCGAAGGCGGTGGGGGAAAAAAGAAATAAACCAATGATTGTTACTGCTAAAATTAAAGATTTTTTATGCATATATTAACTTAGATTCCACTTTATAACGCAACAGCGTTACAAATTAATAAGTTGATTAAAAACCTCCTATTCCTGCGCCACCATCTCATTAATAAACTTTCTAGAAGCTACCCCAAAAATACCAGTTCCTTTCTTGAGTTGAAACGGAGCAAGAATTTGATCACTATGAGCCTCTTGAAATTTAATCAAAGCTTTCTTAAGCAATAGTCCAAAAAAAGAACTCTCGTGCCCCGGGCTACCAACACCGCTGACATCGACTAAAAACCCATGATTGTTCAAGAAAATTTGTAGGGCTTTAACTTCAACACCTCTATTCCCCTGCCGAAGCGTGCGCGTAAAAACAGGACTCTTCACAAGTGTCTTTAGAACGCTAGTCGTGGCCACTACAACCATTGGTGCTTGTTCGAGTGTGGTAGTTTGTGATGGAAGTGGTGAAAAAACACTGACCGACAATACTGTAGGAGCAACAGGTGCCAACCAACCGCCACCACCTCCCCCACCACTCGAGGCGGCCGCAGTGGTAAACGTTATCACAGTGCTTGATGCCGCGTGGCCACCAGCGTTGTATGCCCAAATATTCACGGAGTATTGGGTGCTAGCCGTAAGCCCAGTGAGCGTGATTGTGGAAGCACCACCAAAGGATTCAGAAGCTAAATTTGAATCACTCGAAGAACTAAAGGCCGTACTCGCCTCGGTCGGATTCGTTAAGCCGGTATTATAATACACAATATATTGGCCAAAGTTAACTTCCGCTGTTGGCGTACCAAGCGCCAACACTGCAGTGGAAGCTGTCACCGAACTTGCGGACAACGCGCCAGGGACGGTCAAGCTCGTATCAACAGTAGCTGGATAAGAGGAATTTCCATAAGCGGTACTCGTTTGCGTACCATCATCCACAATAGCTCGCAGATAAACCGGCGTGCTTGTAGTGGGAAGATCAATACCAACATTCCAATCAAAATACACATCAAGTGTATTACCCGAAACCGAGACACCAGGAATAGCTCCAGCCGTAGTTGATAACGACGCATAGCCATTCGACGCATCAAGCGCGTGACTTAACGTAGAAGAAACCCACGTGCTGTTATCGAGTGAATACTGAACATACAATGTTGAACTAACCCGACGAGGCACATACGCATACACTGGACCAGTAAGTGTGCTCGACGAACCTATATAGTTATTTTGAAAAGCATTGAAATAAAATATATACGGCCGTGGGTTATCTGTTATTACTACCGTCGTAGTCGCCACCGCAAAATACATATAATTATCATCCATACTCGTCACGTTATAGGTAATAAGCGCGCTGTGCGTCGACGTGCCCACATGATCATCAACACCCGTCACCACAACCGTCTGCGGCGTATTCCAATTGCTGGTAGTAAAGGCCAGCGTCGTAGTGGAGAGTGACAAACTTGAAGTAGCGTTAAGACCAATATACACCGTATCGGTCGGCGGAATAGCCAATGAAATTGTGTACGAACTCGTTGTACTACCTTCGGTGACAGCGAGTGTGCTCGTGGACGTATACACGTACGGCTGTGGAGGAAAATACAACGCCGGGTAACCAGACATACGCGTCCAGGTGCTGGTAAAACTCCAAGACGGCAACGGCTGTGTGGATGTCGTGTCAAAAAAATGATACACACCGCTATTATCCTCATTCACCGCTGTACATCCACTATAATTATGGCTGTTGTAGCCACACGCCAGCGTAGTAGAAGCAACACCGTGCGTATCATAGTAGCTATTAGAAAAAGTAGCGTAACTCCCACTGGCCAGCGTGCCCACAAAACCACCCACTTCGGTGGTTGAGGCCGTCGTCGATGCCACTACGAAACTGTCGCTAATACTGAGTGTATCATTCGCTGCATCGGCCATATTACCAATAAAACCTCCAACAATCCGTGTACTAGAAACGATTCCCGCGACATAGGACCGAGTGATCACCGTCGACATATTGGCGGCCGCATCAACATCACCAATCAAGCCGCCTACCCAATAACCACCCCCCGTGATTGTAGCATCCACATAGCTATCAGTAATCGTAAGGGATTTATTCGCACCAAACCAATACCCCACCAAACCACCTAAATAACTGGCGCCGGAAGTACTCGTGGCTGTAAGAGTGGAAGAACTAATACTCACTTTACTAATGGTAGTGTTACCAATACTGCGCGCCATCAAACCACCAACAATAGCGGGAGCCGTAACCACTTCATTAAAAAGCATTAGATTCTTGATGGTAGCACCATTAGTTGTTTGAAACAGGCCCTGGAAAGAATTGGAACCACCGTTGATTGTCAAATTGGAAATAGTGTAACCTTGACCGTCCAACGTGCCACTAAAATTACCCAACTGACCAATGGGGGTAAAATTACCATAAGCCCCGCAATCAATATTACTGTTTAAAAGATAATAAGAAGTGAGACTGCTATCAATTTCAGCCAGCTGGGTACACGACGTAATTATATATGGGCTCCCACTTGTACCCGCCCCAGCACCAGAAAAGGCCAATGTCGGAACAGCTGAAAAAATAAAAAAGACTACACCAGTAAAAAGTACTCGTTGAAAATAATTTTTCATAATCACTAAAAAAATAAACCCAAAATACTATTGGTAGTATAGCACAAAAATCTAGTCTAAACTATTAGGCGATATTTTATGATTAAATAAAAAAACAACCACTTGGTTAGTGGTCATTTTGCTGGCAGGGGCGGTAGGAATCGAACCTACGCAAATGGTTTTGGAGACCATTGTACTACCATTATACGACGCCCCCAATATGGGGGTAATTTTAACCAAAAAACCACCCCCTGTCAACCAAACCTAGTATTTACTTCGTCACCACTCCCCCATTGGTACCATTACCAATTTTGGTGGCCACAATCATCGCCTCGCGAATTTGCGACGCAATGTCGGTCATGCCGGCTGGTGAATGCGGCAATAAAATAGTACTGTTTTTATCACTAGCGCCAATTTCTTTGAGGGTGTCAAAATATTGAGTCATCATCACCAAGCTCATCACGTCTTGTGTGGTTGATCCAGGAACGGTGCGTTGGAATTCACCCATCGATTCACTGAGCCCGTTGATAATGGCCTTGCGCTGGTTGGCGATACCTTCACCTTGTAAGCGCTTGCTTTCGGCCTCGGCTTCGGCACGTTTTACCATCAACACTTTTTCGGCTTCGCCTTTTTCTTGAGCGGCCACGCGCAACCGTTGGGCGGCATTGATTTCATTCATGGCGGCCTTTACTTGCAAATCTGGCTCAATATCGGTCACCAGCGCTTTTACAATCTGGTAGCCAAAATCACTCATCGACTGTGATAAATCCGCGCGCACGGCATTGGCAATATCGTCTTTGTTCTCAAACACATTGTCCAATTTTAACTTAGGCACTTGGGCGCGCACAATGTCAAACACGTACGAAGAAATTTGTTCGCGTGGATTAAACAATTTGTAAAACGCGTCATAAATACGATCCGGCAGAACAGCGTATTGCACCGAGATGGTAGTGTTGATAAATACATTATCCTCGGTTTTGGTTTCGATTTTCACGTCCAGCTGACTCACGCGCAAACTCAAACGACCGGCAATTTTATCAATCAACGGAATCTTAAAATTCAAACCTGGCAAGGCCACTCGGGCAAACTTACCAAACCGCTGAATCACGGCCACCGTCTGTTGCTCCACTATAAAAGAGGAGGCGTAGACGAGAAACAAAATGACCGCCGAAACCCAAAATAATAGATAAAGAGAAATAACCATACAAATTACAACTTAGGTGATTGAATGTTTTTTTGCAGATGCAATGTGCCCACTACCAATGCAATCACGAGTAACGAACCCCACGCCGAAGCACTCCCCGATCGTCCAAAAAATATCTCTAGCAAACAGGGCAATGTAATTGCAAACAACCCAATAGTAAATGCCTCCTGCCACTTCCAGTCTTGGTTGCGCAAACGCCCTGCGGCAACAGCGAAAAAGGAAGCCGCCAGAATAGAAAACAGATGGGAAACAACAAACACTACCCACCACCCAAAGATAGAGAAAGATAAAATTAACCAGCGCCACGTGTGCCACCGAACCAGGGCAACATTAATCAGATCATGGGTAACGGTGAGATTGGGAAACTCACTCCAAAGCAATGTTTTGGTGGCAGATTCGTTACGAACTACCATTTTATCGTAAAAAATACCCACCCCTGGTTGCCCTACTTTTTCTAGTGGAGACGACGATGGGGAGATGCGCGTATCTACCACCACTTGAAAATTATCCTCATCCCACACCAACGGTTGATTTACTCCACGAAGGGTAAGCATGCCATCAGTGATGGTTCCCGAAAAATCAGGAGCAAAGGCATGAAACCGCGAGGTGTAGTCAACTAACAACCGATCAAGCTTAGGAAGAAAGACAGCCAAAGCAATCACCTGCACCATAGCAACACACAAGCTCAGGAGAAAAAAATATTGCCAAGCTAATTTTTTGTTGGTTTTATTGCTTTGCAACCAACCAAAATCACCACAACTCTTCCACAACGGAGTAAAAAACATGGTACGAAGTGACATAAAATGTAATGTAAAAAGGAGCGCCAAACTGCGCTCCTTTATTTTGCTATTTAGTCTCTTTGTGCTTCTCGTGCTTTTTGCAACTCTTGCAAAATTTGTTCATTTCCAAGCGATTTTTGAGTATCTTCTTATTTTTGGTGGAAAAATAATTGACACGCTTGCACTCAGTGCACTCCATTTTTATCATGTTGTCCTGGGACATACAGTAATATCTTATGATGTAAAGATAGTCTTTTTTAAAGGAATAGTGAGAGTAGTATAGCACAAATAAAAAAAAATGCAAGATCAACGACCACCAAGAGCTAAAATCAAAAAAATAGCTCTACTTAGCTAAAAAACACCAGGACTAACATGAACTTATGGCCATAAAAAAGATAAGACTGCTCGAAAAACGTACGACAATGGAGAAAAAATAAAACTAACCAAATCGTACAATGTAGAGAACAACGTAGAGAATGGCGGTATTTTTCTGTTTAAGGCAACCGACGAAGGTGTAACGGGGTGGGTATTTTTTAATTCAGACGTCAAATTTTTTGGAGTAAAAAGATGTTTTAATGAAAAACTAGTAACAATTTGTTTTAACGGCTGTAGCGGATTGATAATTATTCGAGAAAACAAACCATTAACTATAGACTGTGGAAACGAAGAAGTGGCAACTACTTGCTTTTTTTCAAAACCTACTAATATGGATTGCTTTTCTTTTATTGAACCAAAGGAGGACGTTGTCAAACCTTCAGAGGGCAAAGAAACGCTGGAAGTAGAATTTGACAACTCAACAATTGTTGATGAACTGCTAGAAGAAACACTTTGTGAGACTAGCGCCGGCAAAATAAAACCACTTCCCCCTAAAGACCTTGCAGAAGAACTTGTCGAGCTGCTTGTTGGACTACTTGTTGGACTACTTGTTGGGGAATTACTTCGCACACTAGCTGGGCGCCAATCAGTTTTTACCACACAACCCACACAATCAAAAGAAATAATACCACTCCCCGTTCCGGTGGCATTCCCACTAAAAACTCCCGCAGCAGAAATAGTCACCCCCGAAAAATTTATCCATCCCAAATTTTCTCCCCAGGCATATCCAGCAAGATTTCCCGCTCCGTCGTTTACTACACCAGCAGTAGAAGGATTCATATTTATCCAACCAAAATGCTCACTCCAGGCATATCCAGTGATAGCAAGATCAGTAACGTGCACGTTACCAGAAACAACTCCAAAATTGACCCAGCCAATATTCTGCCCCCACGCCTTACTAAAATCACTCGCAATAACACCATCCACCGTAGATGCTAAAACGGTTCGCGGCACCGCTGCCAGCAACACCAATACCACCATTATCCAGAATGAACATCTTTTATACATAGGACGCCTCATCCCCAACCAGTTAGCGAGCACGCTCAAAATCATTAATAGCTTTTATCACCCGAGAATCTGAGGAAATTTGCTCAATAAACAAAATTTGATTGCGATTGATAGTCAGTATATCCAACGGTTGATGTACCTCTTGCCCCAACTTTACCAAGGACAGATTATCCTTTGCCTGTGGATTGTTTAGGTTTTGAAAGTAATACACTTTTTTGAGTATTACCCACTGACTGTTAACATCCTCGAGATTGCCAAAATACACTTGGCCACTGGATAAAAAAATAGCTGACACACCTTTTTTCTCCACCAAATTCCGTCCCGCTACAAAAAAATATCCTGCAGCAACAACTGCCACCACAATCAAACCCGTCAAAATAAAAATTAAATAACGAGATCGCATACATTATTTATTACCAATAATAACCAATGCGTCAGCAGAGCTTGGCGCTTCACCGCTTGGAACAACAGAAACAACTGAGGTCGCTTTTACTGCTGCTGCCAATTGCCGTGCCGCATCACTGTTTTTGAATGTTTCACTTACTACCAAAACCACATCTTTATAGTCCCGATTTGCAGCATTTCCTACTTCCGTTATTTTAAACAATTGATTTGTTTTCAACTGTTCCGCTACCTGCGATCCAGCCCCAACTACAGTTGAACCATTGCGAATTTCTATTGATAGCGGAGCTATCTGTTTCGCTGCAGGTGAATTTACTGCCGGGGTTTCAGCGGGATTAGAAGTTTCATTTAAAACTATTGGACCTACATTTACCACAACGTTATTCTTTTCACTATAAAGAACAGCGCGCTTGGCGTTGGGATAAATGAGTAAACGATCACCATCATGAGCCTGCTCATAGAATGGCTCTGTTTTTGCCAATTTTTCCGCGTCCTTAACTTCGGCAACAACTGGCTTTTCGTTGAGTGGTAATAAAATAAGTTTGCCAACTTTTTCTACCAACCGATTGACCTCATTTTGCGCCATAGTTTGCTGCCCTTCGGGAGTAGAAAGCAGGGCAATCTGTTTTTGGGCTTGACGATAATTTACAAAAGACCAGGCAAAACCAGCGACTGCCACGATTGTTATTACCAAAAGAATAACCATAACTGGATTGGACCCCGATTGAAATGATGAGGATTCTGATTCGACAGTTGGCATAGAAAAAGAGTTAGGTTTTGAATGATTTTTTAAATTAGTTGATGGCATTTTTTCGGGCATAGCAAAGAAATAAAAATATTTTTTATATTTGATCTAATGAGGGAACACTCACTGGCGGAGGCGGCTCAACTGGAGGCGTTACTACCGGTACCGGCGTACTTTCAACCACTGGGGCAACCTCGTTATTTGGAGGCGACACCGCCTCGACTGGTGACACAGGGGCTTCGTTCACCAAATCTGTCGGAACATTAATTTCCACAGAAGGAGCGGGAGCCGAACTGGAGGACGAGCCCCCCTCTTCCACCACCGTTGAAGTCACGATCTCAACAACCGTGTCTGGCGTAGAAGATGTAGAGGAAGAAACTTCAGGGGTAATAACGGGTGCTAGATTACTAGAAATTGGATTTTCAACTGAAATTGAATTTATTATACCACGCAAGGTGCTTGTTGTTCCATCGCTGACAGAAACTACCCCACGATCCACACCAAATGCGTGCCAAGAAAATATTGTAGTGGCAAGAACCGGCGCATCAACCACAATATCAAATCCAGCTCCGGTTACATTATCCACCGCACCACGGGCCTGGCTTAAACCAACGAGTGAGATAGTCACCACAGGAGACTGTTCATAGGATTCATCAAAATGAACAGATACACGGCTACTCCCTGGTAAAATCTCAGCCCAGCCTGCAATATCACTTCCCACTGTCAAATGACGCTTTATGCTAATAGTACCCTGAAATTCTGCGCTATTTTGCACCACTAAATCAGCAACTGCTCCTGACCAAGTGCTCGTAGGTGTAACTGGTGCCAACAAAGAAGAAGAAACTGTTTGTTGCAGTGAGGTAATTTGTTGTTGTTGTTGTCGCACCGCACTCAACAGCAATACCGATAATTTACGGTAATCCACACCGCGAATGGTGCCATCAGTATCGTGGGTAACTAATTCCGGCAATACTAACTCGGTGTCTTCAGCGATTAAACCCATATCTGCCATATCCGGAGTGGCCGTATCTTTGTTCCATTTAAAACGCACCGGCTGTAAATTCACTATCTTCGCCAAATCTACTTCAAAATTCGTAATATCATGTTTATAGCGGCGGCTAGAAGTTAAGCGCACCACTTGCCCCGCAGCAGTAATCTGGAGTGTGTCCGTTCCCCCACCCGCGCTAAGACCAGGTAAGTATATGTTCGATCCAGTGGCGCGGAAATCACCAGCAACATCAAGTGTGTATCCAGGAGAAGACGTATTAATACCCACGAGTCCGTCAGATGTAATTCTCACCCGTTCACTACCGCTACCAGCCCCGACAGTCGATGTGGTGTTAAAAATAATGTTTTTTGCATCATACAAAAAGTCGGTAAATGCTGATGTTGATTCATCATACGCATTTAAGAACCCCCTCGTACTCGCAAAAGAATATCCTATGCGTAACCTACCGCCACCAGAAAATTTACCAACATAAATGGAAGGAATACTCGTTGTCCCATAGGCCACAACATCACCCACCACCACTAATTTACTAGCCGGGGTTGAGGTTCCGATACCGATATTACCATTGCTGATAGTAAATATATCATTTGTGCCAAGTGCACTTGAACTCGAAATCTTAAATTTGTTGGAATCAGAATAATCGACACCCATAGTGAATTGGGTAACAAGAGCTGTGCTTGAACCGGTACGAAAAGCAATTGCTGGATCATACGAGGTGGTGGTGGTAGCGACAGTAAGCGTAAAGATAGAAGAGGACGCGGAACGGTATAATTCGAGAGCACTCACAGAGGTGGTAACTCCAATACCAATGTTATTATTAGTTTGCAGAGCCAGCTGATTAAGTGTGCCGAGATTATTGGCCTGCAAGAGAATAGGCCCACCTAAACCAGCATTGTTAAAAGATGTGGTAAAAATCTGCAACGTATTAGCCGTATCACTATCCAACCGCAAAGCCGCTTCGGGGTTGGTACCCGCTTCAACCGCAGGGTCAACGTTAAATAAGGCAAATTGCGCGTAAGCCTTAGAGGCAAACGTAGCACTCTTTCTGTATACATTAAGCGCGGTATAAGTACTAGCCGTATCTCTGCCTACCAAGGCAGCCTGCGCACCACCCAACCCAGCGCGCTCCATAAAAGTAAAACCTTTAGAAGTGGACACCGTTCTGATAATAATATCACCACCAACCACATCAAGCACGCTTTCTGGAGTAGTGGTGTTAATACCAATTTTATTGTCTGTAGTAAGCGTAAGTTGTTTCAACGCATTCCCGTTGGCAACGCTATTAGAATTAGCTTGGAGAATAATCGGACCACCGGCTCCAACTACGTTTCCCGATGTCGTAAAAATTTCCAGCGTGTTTGCCGAATCATTTTCTATCCTAAAATTCGCTGTGGGTTGTGTTGACGCTTCCGATGATATGTCCACATTCCACAAAGAAAGCTGGGCCTGAGCTTTTGATGCCAACGACGCACTTTTACGGTAAATATTTAAAACCGCATAGGCTGAGGCGGTGTTATTCGCAATTAAATTTGCTTGTTTTCCTTCTTGTCCAGCTCTTTCTTGAAAAAGAAAACCGGTCGACGTGCTCAAACCACGCACAGTTAGGCCACCAAAAATATCCAAGGTGGTTGATGGACTAGAAATCCCAATACCTACGGTGCTACTACCGGTAATCATCATCGCTGCAGTAGCACCATCGCTAGGATAAAAACCAAGATTGCTACCACCGCTAGGGTTATATATTCCAAACTTAGAAATACCATTCGATTTAAAAATCACATCACCGCCAGCCCCAGTAGCACCGTTTAGTTGAATACGAGCATACGAATCACTGCTCTTAAATTCTGCTTGTGATGTGCTACCACTACCCAGCACATGCAACGGATTGCTGGGAGAAGAGGTACCAATACCCACATTGCCTTCAAATATCGCCCCATTAGTGGGGGCTGCGATTGCCCCATAGCTGGCACCCACACCCAAACTTCCCATAACATTTAATTTATTAGGGGCTGCTACTTGGGTACCACCAATGATTACATTTTGCGCATTCCCGTAGTTAATAACAAGCGCAGCGCCAATACTCTGCAGGTCATTAATAGACCCATTTGTATTAAAACGAACATAACGACTGGCACCATTCCAAGAATACACACCCGCCGACCCAGCGTTAATATCGCCAGTTGTATTACCACCAGCGTTTGTTGTGTTGATAGCCCCGTTTACCTCTAATTTTGTGGCTGGGCTGGAAGTACCAATACCCACATTGCCAAAACTGCTTATGGTAAAAATATCATTGGTCCCAAGCACACTCGAACTGGAAATTTTAAACTTATTAGAATCAGAATAATCTACACCCATGGTGAATTGAGTGCTAGGTGTAGCACCGGTGCGGAAAGCAATAATAGGATCAATTGAAGTGGAAGACGAAGCGGCAGATAGCGTTAATTGAGGAGAAGTTCCCACCTGCCAAATTTCCAAACCACCGGTTGGGGTACTGGTACCAATACCGATACCAGCACTAAAATTTTGTATCGCGCTCCAGGTGTTGGCATTGGCGAGGTTGATCGTCAGCTGACCGGTCGAAGTAGAGAGGGTGGCATTGGTGTTAATTGATAATGCTACAGTACCGGTTGAAGCAGAGGCGGTTAAGCCGTTCCCGACGCTGAGAGAGGTAACACCAAATCCGCCTATAGATGCAGTGGTAACAAGTTGGTTACCAGCAAAATAAAGAGAGCCAGATTGATTATACAGCTTATCCGTAGTCGAAGTAGGCGCACTTCCGGAAGCAAGAAATATGCGACCATTCACAGATAGCGCTTCGCTATTCAATGTGGTAGTACCAATACCTACCCCGCTCGTAGTCCAAATACTTGTGCCCGGGAGAGTGGTGGTACCGATAACAGCAAGCGTATTGCTTAAACTTACTGCACCCGTAACCGACAACTGACCACCAATAGTTTGCGACCCAGAAACGGTGGAGGTGGTGACGGTAAGATCACCGATGGTGGATGTACCAGAAACAGTGAGAGTGTTGGCGGTGATTCCAGAACTAAATGTTTGGAGAGCACTCCAGGTGTTGGCGTTGGCGAGATTAAGTACCAACTGACCAGATGAAGTGGACAGTGATGAATCAGTATTCAAAGAAAATGTCACTGCACCTGCAGGGGCGGAGGCAATCAAACCGTTGCCCGCAACAATAGACGAAACCCCATAACTACCAAGCGAGGCAGCCGTAACAAGTTGACTCCCAGCAAAATAGAGTGAGCCGGATTGGTTATATAGTTTGTCGGTAGTCGAAGTAGGCGCACTTCCGGAAGCAAGAAATATGCGACCGCTCACAGATAGAGCTTCGCTATTCAATGTGGTAGTGCCAATGCCGACCCCATTTACAGTGAGTACATCCGAAAAATTCACCGCCCCTGTCACCGACAACTGACCACCAATAGTCTGCGAACCAGAAACAGTGGAGGTGGTGACGGTAAGATCACCGATGGTGGATGTACCAGAAACAGTGAGGGTGTTGGCAG
>CAYTMT010000005.1:0-32526 GCA_964439095.1 uncultured Gammaproteobacteria bacterium
CCTCGGTGATGAGGAGGGGGAAGTGGCGATAGAAAAATGTGAGGAGCAGAGTGCGGATATGCGCGCCGTCCACATCGGCATCGGTCATGATGATAATGCGATCGTAGCGCAGTTTGGCGATATCAAATTGTTCGCCAATATTGGTGCCAAGCGCGATGATGAGTGATTTAAGTTCGTTGTTCGCCAAGATTTTATCCAAACGCGCGCGTTCTACGTTGAGCACCTTACCGCGTAAAGGTAGAATAGCTTGATATTCACGGTTGCGTCCTTGTTTAGCAGAACCACCGGCCGAGTCGCCCTCTACAATGAATAATTCAGAGTTGCTGGAGTCGCGACTGGAGCAGTCGGCTAATTTTCCGGGCAACGTGAATCCTTCCAGCGCACCTTTGCGCAGAATGGTGTCGCGCGCCATTTTAGCAGCGTTACGCGCTCGAGCAGAGAGTAAACATTTATCGATAATTGCTTCAGCGTCTTTAGGGTGCTCTTCCAAAAAAATGAGCAGTTGTTCGTTGATAATATTTTCTACGGCAGTTTTGGCTTCGGTGCTGCCGAGCTTGCCTTTGGTTTGTCCTTCGAATTGTGGTTCGCGGATTTTTACCGAAATAATAGTGGTCAGTCCTTCGCGCACATCGTCGCCAGTCAAATTCGGATCTTTTTCGCGCAAGAAAGTTTTGTTGCGGGCGTAGGTGTTGAGCGTGCGGGTGAGGGCTGTTCGGAATCCAGCCACATGAGTACCACCATCGGGGTTGTGGATATTGTTGGTGAAGGCAAAAAGCGATTCGGTGAATTCGTTGCTGTATTGCAGGGCTACTTCCACGTGCACGCGTTCAAAATCTTTGTCCACGTAAAAAATATTTTCGTGTTTTGGTTCTTTGTTATGGTTGAGATAGCGCACATACGAAGCGATACCACCTTCAAAATAGAAATGGTAACTGGCTCGAGGAAAATCCAAAGCAGTTTTGTCTTTTTCTTTTTCTGCCGGATCGCGTTTGTCATTGATGATTAAATGGATGCCTTTGGAGAGGTAGGCATATTGGCGCAAGTGATCAATAATCACTTTCCATTCATACTCAGTGGTTTCAAAAATAGTGGCATCGGGACGGAAGGTGATGGTGGTGCCGGTAGTTTTGGTGGTGCCGGTTTCACGCACTTTTTTTACAGGCGTTCCGATGCGATAGTCTTGGGTCCAGATTTTGCCATCACGGTGCACTTCGGCAGTGAGTTCGGTGGAAAGTGCATTCACCACACTGACACCTACCCCATGCAACCCACCCGAGATTTTATAGCCATCGCCACCGAATTTACCACCCGCATGAAGTTTGGTGAGCACAACTTCGAGGGCGCTAATTTTTTGTTGAGGGTGAATATCAACCGGAATACCACGGCCGTTATCTTTTACTTCAATATAGCGGTCGGGGAGGAGGGATACTTCAATGCGATCGCAGTGTCCAGCCATGGCTTCGTCGACCGAGTTGTCGACAACTTCCCAAATGAGATGATGTAAGCCGGTTGGTCCGGTGGAACCAATATACATACCGGGACGACGACGCACGGCTTCAAGTCCTTCGAGTACAGTAATGTCTTTGGCGCTATAACCATTATCGACATCAGGAGCGGTTTTTTGGGTTTTTTCGGGCATAGAAAATACGGTTAGTAACTGGACATCATTCTAACACAGCTTGGGGGATAGGACAAGATTCTTTTTTTCTTGTATAATTACCCTGTATGATGAATCTCTATAATGTAAACAAATCCAAGAATCAGGACGACCCTCTTTTGTCGAACAAAAAAAACACTGCCGCCAACACCCCCGCCCGCTTTGAAACCTATGTGGCCGCACCAGAAGAAATTGCCGGTGAAGATTTGGCATGGGGTGAGCGATTGTTGCGCGTGCGTCCAGAATTGTATCATTGGGGAATTCGCGTTTTGGGAGTAGCTGGAGTTTTGTTGTGTGTGTATGGGTTTGGGGTGTGGGGGTATTACGCGGTGAGTGGATTCGCTTTTGATGAGCAGCTCGGCGTCACCCTTACTCGTTTTTCTAATTACACCTTGCTTTTTCCCCATACTTCGGCCGAACCGTTGCAAATTGGATCGGTACAACAGGTGCCTGGTGGGGTAAATAAAACTGACTTAGTTGTTGATGTGAGCAATCCTAATTCGCGTTTTGTGGCTGAGTTTGACTATGGTGCGACTGGGATTAGTACTACCACTACGATGCGGAGTACGTTTTTGTTGCCAGGAGAAACACGGCCATTGGTGGTGTTTGGGCTCTCTAGTGAAGAAATATCGCGGGGTGCTTCTGTTGTTGTCGGGAATATTACCTGGCATTATTTGCCCATTCGCACAGTTCCTGGAATCGATACTTGGGCAGCAGAACGATTGCAGTTTAATGTAAATAATATGGTGTTTACATCCGGAGCGAGCGATACGGGGGCAGTGGCGCGTTTACAATTTGACGTGGTAAATAACAGTGCCTATGGTTATCGGCATCCAAAACTATTGGTGGCTTTTTTGGATGGAGGCACCCTACAAGGAGTGCGCGAGGTTGAGGTTGATGATTTTGCGGCTGGAGAAAAAAAATCATTTGATTTGCGGAGTTTTATTCCACTTCGGGTTACAGGAGTGGTTGTGTATCCGTTGATTAATATCTATAATAAACAGGTGTACTTGCCGATTAGATCTGAGTAGATTTTAAGGTATGTTTCGAATTGGAAAATTTTCTACAGTCAATTTTGATTGGATTCTCATGGGGGCTGTGCTCCTGCTTTCAGCTATGGGTATGGCTGCAATTTATAGCGTAGACTTGTCGCAAGGCGGAGGGGCGGGGCTTTTTAAGCGTCAGTTGGTGGCTTTGGCGATCGGATTGGTAGTGTGTGTTTTTTCCAGTTTGCAGCAGCCTACTTTTTTTCGATTCTCGGCTGGGTGGTTATATTGCATAGCCGTGGCCTTACTGTTGGCTGTGTTAATTTTTGGTCGTACTATTCGTGGTACTACTGGTTGGTTTAATGTGGGAGGGTTTTCTTTTCAGCCGGTAGAAGTGGCCAAGGTAGCGGTGATAATTTTTTCAGCTCGAGTGATTCAGCGTTTTGGTCATCAATTTGAACGCCCTTCTTTTTTTGTAGTAACTGGGCTGATCGCGTTTTTACCGATTGGGCTGATTATGTTGCAGCCCGATCTTGGTTCGGCGGTACTACTCGGCACAATTTGGTTTGGGCTTATGTGGCTGCTTGGGGCGCGGCGACTATACCGGTTTGCTTTGGTAGGCGCATTAATAACTGGGGCAGTTTTGGCCTGGTTTTTTTTGTTTCAAGATTATCAAAAAGCGCGCGTGATGAATTTTATTAATCCTCAAAATGACCCACTCGGTTCTGGATACAATGTGATTCAATCCACGATTGCAGTTGGTTCGGGTGGGTGGTGGGGCAAAGGGCTGGGGTCTGGTTCACAGAGCCAGCTCAGATTTTTGCCCGAGGCTCAAACTGACTTTATTTTTTCGGTTATTGGTGAAGAGTTGGGTTTTGCTGGGGTGGTGGTGCTCCTGTCATTGTTTGGTGTGGTGGCTTGGCGTCTGTGTGTGATTATTTCGCGCGCTCCTGATGATTTTTCGGGGGTGGTGGTGGCTGGAGCCGCTATTTTGTTTATGAGTCAATGTTTTGTAAATATTGGTGCTAATATTGGGTTATTACCAGTTACGGGTGTTACTTTGCCGTTTGTAAGTTATGGTGGCTCATCGCTTATTATTATGCTATGGTTGGTGGGGGTGGTAGAGAGTATGGTTCCGTATAGGGATTGATGGTTTTTTCTTGGTGCTTGATTTTTTTATTCATCTTTGGTATACTGGGCCTAACATAACCCTGAGGTCGTTTAGCTCAGTTGGTTAGAGCGTTGCATTCACATTGCAAAGGTCCCAAGTTCAACTCTTGGAACGACCACGACTTCCTCAGAAGTCAATGGAGGAATATGCCTTACGATGTAACCAAAAACGAAGTTCCCATCGGAAAAGCGGTGTACCAATGGACGGTTCCCGAGTACCAAAAGTACCATCGTCCACGTCGCTGGTATATTTTTATGGGAGTGTTGGCAAGTGCGCTCATTTTTTATGCAATTTGGAGTGGCAATTTTTTGTTCGCCCTCATCCTTGTCCTGTTTGGCTTGATCTTGTTCTTCTTTGATCTACAGGAGCCAAAAAATATTCCGGTGGCAATCACCGAAACTGGAATTGTGGTGGGGCGCACCTACTATCGCTATAATGAATTGCAAAGTTTTTGGTTCGTTTACAATCCACCGGAAGTAAAAACGCTTTACTTTGCTACTAGTAACGTGCTCAACCATCGTCTTCATGTGTCGCTTCTCGATTACGATCCTCGGCCTATCCGAGAATTGTTATCCCGATATCTACATGAAGATTTAGACCAAGAGGAAGAGCCGTTTAGCGACAAAGTGGCGCGCATGTTCCGAATATATTAGTAGATACGTCCTCGTCGTTCAATGGATAGGACACTGGCCTGCGAAGCCGGAAATTTAGGTTCGACTCCTAACGGGGACACAATAAAAAATCCTGTAGCAAGATTTGTTGCGGGATTTTTTTATTGGCGCGCTGGTAGAGGCCGGTTTTCTCTGTTATACTTTTTTGCATATGAATCTAGCTACCTCGGTATCGGAATTAAATGGTGTGGGCAAAAAAACGGCTGCCAATTTAGCGCGTATGGGCATTGTTACTGTGCGTGATTTGTTGTATTATCCACCACTTCGTTATGAAGATTACCGTTCGTTAAAATCAATTAGTGATGTGCAGGTGGGAGAAACTGTAACGGTGCGAGTCAAGGTGGCGCTTATTGCCAACAAACGCAGTTTTCGTCGTCGGCTCACGGTTACGGAAGCGTTGGTAGAGGATGAAAGTGGGAGTATGCGAGTAGTTTGGTTTAATCAGCCTTTTTTAATTAAAAATCTAACGGTTGGTGACGAAGTTTTTCTTTCGGGGAAAATAACCAGTGACTTGTTGGGGAAGCAGATGGCGAGTCCTTTGTACGAGCGTGTAGGGAAAGAAGGTAGTAATGTTACTAGCCATTTGGTTCCGGTGTATTCACTTAGTGCTGGTATTACCCAAAAACAACTGCGGTATTTGGTGGGACGCGCACTACCGTTGACGACCGAGCTCTCCGATTGGTTGCCAGAAGATTTGCGCCAGGCGGTGGAGGTGGTGCCGTTGCCAGTCGCACTTCGTGATATCCATGTTCCCAAAGACGATGTAGCTCAATCACAGGCGGTGCGGCGATATAAGTTTGAAGAACTTTTTCCGTTACAACTTAAGGCCGAATTAAATCGACAACGATTGTCTGAGGTGGTTGCGCCCATTTTGCATTTTCGTGAAACAGAAATTAAAAATTTTGTAGTTCGTTTGCCGTTTACTTTGACCAAAGCACAAAAAATTGCGGCTTGGGAGATCTTACAAGATACGGGAAGGACAGTGCCAATGAATCGTCTATTGTCTGGTGATGTTGGTTCGGGAAAAACTGTTGTGGCGGCTATGAATACGCTGAATACGGCGTTAAATGGGTATCAAACGGTAGTGTTGGTGCCAACCGAGATTTTGGCCGAACAACATTTTGTTTCGTTTAAAAAATTACTCGCGAGCGAACAGATTTCGGTAGCATTATTTACGCGTACTCAAAGAATGCTTTGGCAGAACGGTGTTGTTACCGTGCTTTCTAAAAAACAAATGGTTACCGCCTTATCGGGTGGTGAAATTACAGTGGTTATTGGTACGCACGCAGTAATCAGCGAGGCGGTAGAATTTAAAAAATTAGGACTGGTGATTGTTGATGAACAACACCGGTTTGGAGTGGCCCAACGGCAAACATTAAAAAAAAGAGGCGAAGGGGTGCATTTTTTGAGTATGACCGCGACCCCTATTCCGCGTTCGTTGGCACTTACTTTCTATGGCGATCTAGACTTGTCCACCATTGACGAGTTACCTCCTGGTCGCAAAAAAGTTTTGACCCGATTAGTAACGGCGGCAGAGCGAGAAAAAGCATATCAGTTTATTCGCACCCAAGTTAAGGCTGGTCGGCAAGTGTTTGTGGTGTGTCCGCTGATTGGAGAGGGTGTAGAAGAAAACGAGGAACAACCGCTCGCACCATGGAATCAACCGGTGACTGCTGCCGAAGAAAAAAAGAGTGTGTTACAAGAATATCAAAAATTAACGAAGGATATTTTTCCTGATTTGCGGGTAGGATATGTGCATGGAAAAATGGTGGCCTTGGAAAAAGAAAAAGCAATGACTGATTTTCGTGAACAGAAATTGGATATTTTGGTAGCCACGTCGGTAGTGGAGGTGGGGGTGGATATTCCAAATGCCACGGTGATGATGATTGAGGGGGCGGATCGTTTTGGGTTGGCGCAGTTGCACCAATTTCGCGGGCGCGTGGGGCGATCGGTGCACCAGTCGTACTGTTTTTTGTTTACCAATTCACCGTCGACAAAGGTAAAAGAACGCCTAGAGTTTTTTGAAACACACGGGAGCGGGTTTGCTTTGGCTGAAAAAGATTTGGAATGGCGTGGCCCAGGGGAAGTGTATGGTACGCTCCAAAGTGGGGACATGCAGTTTAGGTTGGCAACACTCATGGATACAAAAATTATTCAACAGGCACGTGAGTTAGCGCGAGTAGTAGCACCACGATTACAGGATTTTCCTACGATTAAAAAAATGATCTCCCGTCGTGATGAGGAGATTCATTGGGAGTGATTTTGAAGCCGAGCTGCAATTAGTCCGCGCGCAAAAAAGAAGCGATATTTTTTTGGTTGAGTATGGTAATTTCTTTTGGTGATTTGGTAAAACTTTGTGGTAGGCGCGTGGCGGCACGCTTAAATCCAAGCTGCGTTGCTTCTTTAAGGCGTTTTTCTAGTTGAGGGACTGGTCGAATTTCACCGCTTAAACCAATTTCGCCGAATGCTACCAGATCAGCACCAAGTTCGTGGTCTTTGTAGGCGCTTCCAATGGCGAGTGCCACTGCCAGATCGGCTGCAGGTTCATCGGCCGTAATTCCACCTACTACATTTACATGCACATCATATTGCTCCAAATTGAGCCCCACGCGTTTTTGTAGTACGGCAATTAATAGGTGAAGGCGATTAAGATCAAAACCGTTTGCTTTTCGTACCGGATACCCAAACGCCGTTTTGGTTACGAGCGCTTGAATTTCTACCAAAAGTGGACGGGTTCCTTCCATGAGGCAGGTAACCACACTGCCCGGAGGAGCGTGTGCATCGCGTTCGGCCAAAAAGGCAGCAGACGGGTTTTTTACTTCGGTCAATCCGCCTATTTCCATAGTAAAAACACCAACTTCGTCAGTAGAGCCAAAACGATGTTTGGTGGCGCGGAGCAGGCGATAGAGGCCGCGGCGATCGCCTTCGAGGTAGAGTACGGTATCCACAATGTGTTCCAACATTTTTGGTCCGGCCATATTACCATCCTTGGTAACTTGTCCGATAATTACCACGGGCACGCCCGATGATTTGGCGAAGTCCATCAGCTTGGCCCCGGAAGCGCGAATTTGGAGCACACTCCCTGGTTCGCTTTCCACTTCACCGGAATATATGGTTTGGATAGAATCAACCACCAGGAGTGCTGGTTGCTTTTTTTTGGCGGTGGCAATAACCCGATCAATGTCTGTTTCGTTTCCGAGTTCGAGTGTTTCACTTTTAATCCCCAAACGATTAGCGCGAATTTTTATTTGCTCTAATGATTCTTCTCCAGAAACGTAGAGTGTGTTTTGAATGTTGCCAGCGAGTTGGAGAGCAAGTGTTGATTTGCCGACGCCTGGTTCACCGCCGAGCAGAATAAAACTGCCACGCACAATCCCACCACCCAATACACGATCAACCTCGGGAATGTTGGTAGAGCGGTGTGTTGCACCACTGCTGACAATGTTTTTGAGTGTGGTTGTTTCAATTGGTTTAGCTGTGGGGGAAGCGGTGTTCTTTTTTGGAACTACTTCTGGTTCGCTATCTTCTTGGATCGTTCCCCATTTTCCGCATTCCAAACAACGCCCCACCCATTTAGTGAATTGCGCGCCGCAGTGAGAACAGGAAAAAAAACTATCTGGTTTTTTCATAGGACTAATTTTGGACGTACCAGAGTTTTTTGAGGCTGGCATCATTTAAGTTGTTGGTACAAAATCCAGAGAGGTGTACTCCATTTTTAGTGTATTCAAAATGCCAACTTTCACGGGGTGAACTGCCAGCTTTTAAGCCGACACAGAATCCATTATTCAACATTGCTTTGATGAGACGTTGTTGTCCTAGTGGGACACAAGTGCCTCCTTTGGCATTAAAATCGGCAGTATTAATGACTCCTTCTGAATCTTTGATATGTTGATCAGCTTGATCGTTACAAATTGCATTGCTGCCACCGGTTGAGTGAATATCAAAGGCATTTCCTCCGGAGTGACCGGCAATTTTTGGATCAAGTGGAGGAACAAGAAAGGCTCCGTCTTTGCGGGTAACAGAACATGACGCTCGACAGTTGGTGCATTTGGTGCAATTTTTGGTCCACTCGTCTGGGGTTACATTGGCTGGTAATTTTGATCGTTCTGGACAGCCACAGTATTCTTGCATTAATGAATATTGCTGCTCAGAAGTTCGGTACCCACTATTAACTCTGACATCGTAGCCATATTCTTGGACTGCTTTTTGAAGTGGCGGAATGAGATCGGCTCGTACCGCAATACCATAGGCAGTAATATGGCCAGAAGAAGTTAGTGGAGCTAGCTCTTGAGGAATTGACGACGTAGAAATACCAACTAGGTTGATTAAATCTATTGGTTCATCGCCGTAGTTTTGTGGTTCAACAACCTTTACCTTCAGTGCTTGGAATTTTACTAGATCAGGATTGATGGTGTAGAGAATAGCGTATGACCCCCACAATATCAAGAGTCCGATTACTGCTTGACCGATATGGTGGTAAGCTGCATTTTTTTCGTCTCCACCGGCAGAGATTATTACGCGAATTCCGGAGATGATAATGATTATGATGGCGATGATATTGGCTGCAAAAAGCGCGTAGCTGTACACGCCCGCAATATATTCGCCCAGCCAGGGAATGTGGAGGTATCCTTTGCTGTCGACACTTGCCCCTAAACTCACCCCAAGATCAGTGAACTTGAGATTGGGGATATTAATCTCCACTTTTGGTTTGGAAATTTTGTATTGAGTTAATAACTGGTTGACTTCCGTTGATCCATCCGACGGCTTACAGTCTGGTCCAGTAAAATAGAAACAATTTTGGAGCGTAGATTTGATAATGCTGTTCTCGGGAGTAAGCTTAGTTTCTTTATTATTAAGAATATTGCAATCTTCTTGATTTTTTATTTTATCACGGGTGCTGAGCATGCCCAGCTGAAAACGGTCTTTATCTTCGCTGCTAATTTTGTTGAAACATTGAGAACTGGGGGAAGAATTGCTGCCGGAGTAATTTGTTTTTTGACACTGGCATGACCCAGCACCCAGCCCTATATTGTCATTTGATCCAAACACGCCAAGCGGGGTAATGTTGGTGAGGTCTCCAGCAACAGAAGCAAATGTAGTCGTTGGAATGAGTACCGCCCCAACAGCAAGAAGAGATAGGATGTTTTTAATTTTATTTAAAAAAACAGGCGTACGCATAGTTATTTTTGGATAAACAGTTCTAGCATTTTATCAAGCGTAATGTCGGTACCGGTATTGATGCGGCGGTTGTTGATGAAAACCGTTGGTTGGGTGGTGGCGCTGACAGAAACGGCGAGCGCTTGGTTTTTGGCAACTTGGACAGCTGCCTCGTTCGATGCTGCACAATTAAGAAGGGCATCAGTATTGAGTCCGAGTTCGCCCGCTGTCTGGATAATACCTGCTTCATTCAAACGGCGCGAGTCGCTAAACATGGCGTCCACAAATGGCCAAAACTTATTTTGTTTTCCAGCGCACCAGGCTGCTTGTTTGGCGAGTGTGGTGTCTTTTTTAAACCAACCAGAAACGGTGGTATCTTTCCAGATTAAATGGGCAGCAGTAGGGCGATCGGAGATAAATTTTTTAAGGGTTTGGTGAATAACTTTACATTCATTGCAATCAAAGTCCGAAAATTCTACAATCACCAGTTCTGATCCAGGGTTGCCAAGCTGGTAATCGTCGGGAGTAATGGCAATATTAGTAAGGCTTGCTGCTACCAAAGGGATTTTTTCGGGGGTTATGGTGATACCACTCGTGCGCTTTGCTTCTGCCAAAAAAAATATCCCAGCCACAACTACAGCAATGAGTAAAAAAGTGAGTTGTTTGGTGTGTGCTTTAGTCATAGTCTTTATGGTTTAATCTGAAACAACCCACTTTGATTGGCGTCGGTAAAAAATAGTTTTTTTTGCTTGGCATCGAAGGATATGCTGTTGATGCGGTAGGGGCTGTCGAGTGGAAGTGGTGTTTTGAGACCAGTAGTGAGGTCAATTTTATAAATATCATCATAGGTGCCATTGGCCAATTCTGGAATCATACCAGAGCCACTCGGAAGGTCGCGGGGAACGGCACAAAATAACGTAGTGTCGTCGCCAAAGGTGCATTTATCGGCCCAGGTATTAATTTGAAGCATTTTACGATTGGCGCCAATATCATCGCCATAAGCGCTGGTGATCCAGAGTTCTGGTTTGTAATCGCTACGTTCACTGTGTACGCTGTAGAGTAATTTTTTTCCAGTTGGTGACCAGGAAGAGCGAAAGCCAGTTCCTTCCACAATGAGTGATTTAAAGTTTTCTTGGTTTAACCCCACGACATAAATTTCTTGACGTTCAAATCCTTGAGGGTCGCCAGTGCGAGATAGGGCTACCGCTTGGTTGCTTGGTGACCAATCAACAATAACCTTATCGGCATTATTGCCCATAGGGGCCAAGAGAGAGGTGCCGGTATTGTCATCGCGCGTGGTAACAAGGTATCGATTTTCGGGAGAAAGGGCAATGCTTTTGGCCGCGATTTTACTACCATCTGGAGAAAAAGAAAAATCTTGCCAGTGATTGGGGAGGGTAGTTTGTTTGCGGGTATCAAAATTATAAACAACTTTGGAGCTGTCGGGAAATTCAATGATTGCTTCGTTTTTTGTTTTAGCCCAGGTAGTTTTTTGGGCATTATAAAATATTTGGTCTGAAAGAGCAGTGACTGACCCATCTGGGTTTACGCGGTAGAATTTACCGTCGCCTGCATTATAGTAGCGTAGTTCGGAGGCGGAGGTGTTAAGGGAGACGTTGGTAGCGTAGTCAGAGTTTATTTTGGTAACCGGCGTGGCTACAAAATAACTTGGCTGTTCTGCTCCTGGAGTAAATCCGGCCACCGGGAGTCCCCCAGGGGTGGAGGGGGTGGAAGTGTTAGGAACAAATACCCCACGATTTCCGGCGGTAGGGAGCGTGTTTCCTCCGGAGGTTTTCGGTGCGGGAATGTTTCCGCCTACGTTGGCAATATTATTGGTGCGGATAAACAAAAAATAAAGCGCCAGGCCAATGCCAGTAGCCACCATCATGAGCAAAAGTCCAAGGAGTATTTTTTTAACAACGGGCGACATAGAAAGATTATTAACGGCTCGGAGCCGCAGCATTTAATTCGTTGCCGCGTGCTTTGGCACGCCGGGCATTATTTTGTTTATTGTTGAGCTTGGCCAGGGCATCGCGTTGGCTTTTGATGGCACTGGTTATTTTGTGAACCTCGGTGCCCAGTTCTCCTCGCCACAGGAATACAAAGACAAACACAAACGAGGGGATTACGATAACTACATCTATTATAGCAAAAAGTAGAAAGGTTACCACCCAGAGACCAAGACTCCAATCTCCCCAGAAGATGTACCAGTTTTTTAGACCGTCAGCCACGCGGGCCATATTTTCCATGGTTTTGGTAAGCATGAGTAGTTGATCTAGTGTTTTTACCTTTCCTTTTAATTTTGTTTTGGGATTTTTTACGTTTTCTACCATGCGGGTTAAGCTGTTGGCAGTGGTCCCGAGAACGGGAATGGAAGCAAACATTGCCAGGTCGGGCAAATTAAATTTGGAAGCGATTTGGGTAGCTTGTTTTTCTGTGGACTGTTGTTGTTTTTTGGATTTATCGGCAATATTTTGGGCTGCCTCCTTTTGTCCTTCGGGTGTTAGTTGTTCTTGAGGTTGATGAGTGGCGGGTGCGGAAGTTTTTGGGGTTGACGATGCTTGGCCTCCGGCCATCGGTGGTGGAACCTGTATTTGTTCGGCAACGTTGGACTGGTTCTGTGGAGAAACAGTCGGAGGGGTGCTGGAGGGATTGTTGGGTTCAGCTCCGAGTGCGGGTTCATCAAGCAGGCTGTCTTGTATTTGGGGGGCAAACTCTGTTTTGGGTGGAGCGCTGGCTTGTTCGGCCGTTGTTGGTTCGGGTTGAGTTTGGGGTGGTGGAGGTGCTGTAGGTTTTTGTTGCTTAGCTTTTTCTTCTTCCTCTTCATCACGCAAGGCATCTGATGCTTGTCCCCATTCCTTCCCTCCCCAAAATGCAGGATGACCACCAGGTTTTTTTGTTTTTACTGGTGATTCCCATTCCTTTGTATTATCTGGTACTGTGTTGAGTGTTTGTACGCCATCTTCAATATCCGAATCATCATCATCATCATCATCATCTTCGGTAGAATCTGCTTCGTCTTCGTTATTGTCTTTATTTTCTTCTTGAGAGTGGTCGGTGGATGTTTTTTGTTCTGGAGCAGTTGGTTGTGATGGTGCTGGGGTTTGTGGAGTTGGCTTAGATGGTGATGGTGTATTCGCTGCTGGTTGCGTTTCTGGCGGAGTCTTTGGTTCGTTGGTTGGCGTTGCAGGTGGCGCTGCTTCTGTGTCAGCAGGATTATTTTCTAAATTTTCTGGAACAGGCGTTGCAAGCGGAGTTTCAGTAGCGGTTTCCTGAGGTGTTTCAGTTTGGTCAGTAGGTAATTCTGTTTTTGGTTGTTCTACTACTGATGGTGTTGTTGTAGTTGGTTTAGTAGTTTGGGGCGGGGTAGAAGAATTATTTTTATTTGGGGAGGGTGTAGTTGTTGTTTGTTTGTCAGTGGGTGGTTGGGGGGTAGTTGTTGCCGTATTTGTTGGCGTCGCAGCGGAAACAGGTTGTGCGCTTGGTTTTTGGATAGGCAGGGGAGTTATCCCTGGTTCTACGGTAGTAAGATCGAGATCAATATTAACCACAGCTTTGCCGTCTGGCCCAAGCTGTACTTTTTTTGGTACTTTTTTCCCCACCTGTGCTCCCGTAACAATTCCATCTACTTCACCCGCTGCGGCAGTCCCTTCTTCTCCCGGTTTTATTACCGTGCCGTTTGACGCCATACAATATTTTAGTTGAGTCGCAATTCATTTTCTTTAACGCTGAGTCGATAACGGCGTTTAGTTTTTTCTCCGAGTAAAATGTTAGCCATCAGTCGTTCGATAGTTGCTCTAAAATTATTGCGCACATCGCGCGCGTTGGCTTTGGTGCCAAGTTCCTTAATTACATGATTCATGATTTCGGGCGCACTTTCAATGGTGGTGTGGTAGGCTTCTAATCGTTTGTTGAGTTCAATCAACTCGAGCTCAGCAATGGCTGCTAGATCGGCGGGAGTGAGTGCGCGGAAAAAACACACCCGATCAATACGATTCATGAGTTCAGTGGTAAAAAATTGTTTTAATTTCTCTAAGGTCTGTTTATTTTGGCTTTCCGTTTCATTGCCGGTATTAAAGCCAAAACTGCCACGTCGGCGTTCGTCTACGCCCATGGTAGTGGTGAGAATGATAATTGTATGGCGGAGTGATATTTTTTTACCTGTAGCATCGGTGATTTCTCCGTTTTCTAGTATTTGGAGAAGAAGCTTTAATACATCGCGGTGTGCTTTGTCGATTTCGTCAAACAGGATAACGCTGTGAGGATTAATTTTGATACGGTCAGTGAATTGGTTGTTTTCTTTGTATCCAACATACCCGGCTGGTGAACCAAGGAGTTTGGTGGTACTAAAACTTTCGTGGAATTCGCTCATGTCGAGTTTGATCAACGCGTCATTGGTGGGGTAGAGCACTTTAGCAATAGTTTTAGCGAGTTCAGTTTTGCCTACACCGCTTTCACCTACAAACATTAATGAGGCTAACGGACGGTTGCTACTTCCCAAACCCAGCTGAGCTTGGCGGATAAGCCCTGAAATTTCTTTGATCGCATCATCTTGTCCTACCACATAGCGTTTAAGTTCAAGGTCGAGTTGTTTGAGCCGCTCTTTATTGTCGAGCATGAGTTCGGTGGGGGTAACGCCAATAATTTTAGCCAACTGTTCGGTCACATCTGCTCCAGTGATGGTACCGACAAAGGTAATTTCTTTGCCGTGTTTTCCGGATTCTGCTGTTTTGAGTTCAATTTGTAGCTTTTCTTCTTCTTTTTTAAATTTTACAGCATCAGCAAAGCGATCGTTCGCGGCTGCTTGTTCTTTTTCGGTAGTAACTTTTGCCAGTCGTTGGCGCAGTCGGATGAGCTTGTTTTCATGTGGGGTCAGGTTGGCCGTGAGTTTTTTAGCCGCTGCGGTTTCATCGATAAGATCAATGGCTTTGTCGGGTAAAAATTTATTACTAATGTAGCGGTCGGATAATTGTACGGCAGCAGTTACGGCATCGCTGCCAATTTTTACCTTGTGGTATTGTTCATAATTTTTTTTGATACCCTCAATAATAAGGACGGTATCCGCCAAGCTCGGTTCACGTACGACGATTGGCTGAAAACGGCGTTCTAAGGCGGCGTCATTTTCAATATATTTTTTGAATTCAGCTGGGGTAGTGGACCCGATACAGCGTAGTTGTCCGCGGGCCAGCATTGGTTTGAGTATATTGGCAGCATCCATAGTACCTTGATTACTACCAGCACCCACAATGTTGTGAATTTCGTCGATAAACACAATCACATCCGGATCGCGAGCAATTTCTTCCATTACTTGACGTAGGCGTGATTCAAATTCACCGCGATAAATTGTTCCGGCAATTAAGAGTCCTAAATCAAGGGCGTATATTTTTTTGTTGAGCAAAATTTCTGGAACATCACCCTGAACAATTTTTTTGGCCAACCCTTCCACGATAGCGGTTTTGCCCACACCTGGATCGCCAAGTAGTACTGGATTATTTTTGGTGCGACGAGATAATATTTGGATCAGTCGTTCAATTTCACCGGAGCGACCAATAACTGGATCGATATTTTTTTGAGCTACTTCGGAGGTAAGGTTGGTGGCAAAAAAATCCAAAGCAGCCTCTTTCTTTTTGGTGTTTCGTTTGTGTTTGTGTCCTTTTGCTTCAGGGGGCGGGTTAATTTCTTCACCAAATTCTTCGCTGATGTGATCATTCAGTCGTTCAGTTGCTTCGGCAATGTCCATGATTTGAGGAAATTGGGTGGCATTACCGAGCACTGTGTCAATTTGTTTGTCGAGATCATCTAGTTGAATTTTATTCATGGCCAATAAATCCTGGATGATGCGGTTGTTGCTGTTGACCAGGGCAAACAACAAATGTTCGGTGCCAATATAGTTGTGCTTATGTTCTTGTGAAACCAGCATGGCTTTTTCCAGCACCGCTTTAGAAAATTCGGAGAGAGGGGTGATGGCGGCCAAGGCAGCATCGCCGTTTTTCCTCTTGTCAGCATTGTCTTCGGTTGGTAAGCTAAGGATAAGCTGTTCTAAAGTTTTGGGATCAACTTTAAATCGATTGACGATTTCGCTCCCCACCGATCCTTTTTCGGAAGCCAGCGTGAAAAACAGATGGATAGGTTCCACCGCCGGGTTTTTGAGTTCGTGAGCCAAACGCACGCTTCGCACCAAAATTTCGCGCAGGTGGTTGGAAAAGCGATCGAGGATATTCATATACACCCAGTTTACATTATATTACGTTAATTTTCAAGTAATTTTGGCCTATGCCTCTTTTTCCTGCACACATTTTTAAAGCCTATGATATTCGTGGATTAGTAGCGAGTGAACTGTCCGAAGAATTGGCCTACGCCGTTGGTCGGGCCTTTGTGCAGCTCCTTCGAGAGCAGGGGGTAATGATTACTCCGGAACAGTCGTTGGTGGTGGGGTTTGATATGCGTCCGACGAGTGTATTGTTTCAAAAACAGGTGGCGCAAGGGATTTTGGACGAAGGGGTGAATGTGGTCGAGATTGGGTTGTGTAGTACCCCATTGTTTAATTTCGCCTGCGCTCATTACGCGGAACATGCGGGGGGTATTATGATCACTGCCAGCCATAATCCAGCAGAATATAACGGGTTTAAACTGACGCTTGGGAATGGGATAGCGGTGGGAAAAAATAACGGCATGGAGCGGTTGCGGGAGTTGGCTGCGGCTGTACCGCAGCGTGATACAAAAGCGACAGGAGTTTTGATCAAGAAAAATGTGCTGGCTGACTATTTTTCTACAGTTTTTTCTTTGGTGCCTCAAAAAACAATACAGTCGGCGAGTGTGGTGGTGGATTTTGGTAATGGCATGGGGAGTGTTACCATTCCACATCTCGTGGAACAATTGCCGGTAAAAGCAACCTACTTATTTGCCGAACCGGACGGCACATTTCCGAACCACGAAGCAAATCCTTTGAAAATAGAAACGCTCCGTGATTTGCAAAAAAAAGTACTCGAGGTGGGGGCGGATTTTGGGTTTGCTTTGGATGGTGATGCGGATCGTATTGGTTTGGTAGATGATCGGGGTGAGGTGGTGGCGCCGTCTTTGGTGGGAGCGCTGATTGGTTTGGAGGTGCTCCATACGCATCCGGGTGCAACCATGCTCTACGATTTGCGTTCCAGCCAGGTGGTGCCCGAAGTGTGGTCGGCAGCAGGTGGTCTGGTAGAGAAATGCCAAGTCGGGCACGCCAACATCAAGCCACTCATGAAACAAAAAAATGCCGCTTTTGCTGCGGAGTTGTCACTCCATGTGTATTATCATGATTTGTTCAACGTTGAATCTGGCGGCTTGTCGTTGTTATATATTCTAGCACTGCTTTCGCGCACCGGAAAAAAATTGAGTGAAATTTTAGCACCGTTAAAAAAATATGCTCACTCGGGTGAGATTAATTTTGAAATCGAAGATAAAAAAAGCGCTACCGAGAGAGTGGAGGAACATTTTCGAACAACAGCCACTGAGGTTTCGTATTTAGATGGCTTGTGGATGGGATTTGATTGGGGGTGGCTTAATGTGCGCGCCTCAAATACTGAGCCGGTACTGCGATTAAATGTAGAAGCAAAAACAAACGAAGAAATGGAACGACGGGTGGCCGAAGTACGAAAAGTTATTACCGGATAATCTATTGACCCATGCTGCGCAATTTTTGGATACGGTCAGCGAGTGGTGGGTGAGTAGAAAATAGTGCGCTTAAATTTTTGGTATTCAACGGGTTGGCAAAAAACAGATGAGCGGTGGCGGTGTTGGCACGTTGCATCGGCATCGCATCGGCCGCAATTTTTTCTAGAGCACTGGCGAGGCCTTCGGGGTAGCGAGTCAGGAGGGCGCCCGTGGCATCGGCCAGATATTCGCGTCGGCGAGAAATAGCTAGTTTGATGAGCTCAGCAATGAATGGTGAAAGAATAGCAAGGACGATGCCGGCAATCAGGAGAAAACCTCCCGCGCCATTTTCGCTATTCCCGCGCCGTCTGCCAAACCAACGCGAGCGGAGAAAAATGTCGGAAACAATGGAAATGGCCCCAACCATAATCGCCACCAGCATCATAAAACGGATGTCGTAATTTTTTACATGGGACAATTCGTGGGCCAGAACACCTTCTAGTTCTTCGTTGGTGAGCTTTTGCAATGCTCCGGCGGTAACGGCAATCGAAGCCATTTCTGGTTTGCGTCCAGTGGCGAAGGCGTTAATGGCCAGATCGTTGATAATATAAATTTTGGGGAGGGGAATACCGTCAGCAATGCACAAGTTTTCTACCAGTCGATACAGATAGGGATTTTCTTCTTTTGCGATCGGTGTAGCGCCGTTAATTCCGAGCGCAATTTTGTCGCCGAAGAAGTAGGAGATGCCTGTCGAAAAAAGGGATATACCAACAGCCAGCCATACGTAGGAGTAGGTGGTATCTCCTTGAGCCAGGCCAATGACGTAGCCGAGGCCGATGAGTATGGCGATAAACAACATGGCCAACACGACCGAACGGCGTTTGTTGGCAGTGATTTCGTTGTACATAACAAGTCTCTCTAACTGTCATTCCCGCGTAGGCGGGAATCTACAATTATTCAGTTAATTCATTAAAATTTCACCTGCACGTTTTGTCGTTCGCCTTCGCTGGCGGAAAAAAAGTCGTAGGATTTGAAGTTGAACATGCTGCCGAGAATATTAGTCGGGAAAGTTTGGAGCGAAATGTTGAAGTCGCGGGCATTGCCGTTGTAGAAGCGGCGGGCCGCCTGGATTTTATTTTCGGTGTCAGCAATTTCATCTTGCAACATGGCAAAATTTTGGCTGGCTTTGAGCTCTGGGTAGTTTTCGGTGACGGCAAACAGGGATTTAAGAGTTTGGGATAAAGCATTCTCTGCTTGTTCACGTTCGGCCATAGTGGCGCCCACTTTGGTGCTCGTTTGCATGGCCATGGAGCGTGCTTCGGTGAGTTTTACGAGTGTTTCCCGTTCATGGGTCATGTAACCTTTGACGGTTTCAACCAAGTTCGGGATCAGGTCGTAGCGACGTTTGAGTTGCACATCAATGTCGCTTACGGCTTCATCAGTGCGGTTTTTTAGCTTAATTAAGCCGTTGTAAACAGCGATAATCCAGAGTACGATAGCGGCAACGATGGCGAGGATGGTATAGGATACGTACATAGAGTAATTTTATATTTGAATAATGTATTCTACAGAATACGGTAGCAGAAACAGGCTGAAAAAGCAAGAAGAAGGACATGTCGAACCCAATTCAGTTGATTTTCCCGAGCCGTAGTGTATAATGGATGAAATTACCCTATGTTTACATTTTTTGTTTTTCTGGCGGTTTTGGGGCTGATCGTGCTGGTACACGAATTCGGTCATTTTTTTGTGGCCCGTAAAAATGGGATCGCAGTCGATGAGTTTGGATTTGGGTTTCCGCCACGGTTACTCGGTATCCAGTGGCTTAAAAAGGGCGAACACAAACGTTGGCGAGTGGTGTGGGGTAACCGAGAATTAACTGATGAAGATAAACGCCACGGAGTGTTGTATTCGCTCAACTGGATCCCGCTTGGTGGGTTTGTAAAAATTGTGGGTGAAAATGGCGAAGAGGCCGGTCCGGCCAGTTTTGGGCATAAAAGTTTTTGGCAGAAATTGGCAGTGTTGTTGGCTGGGGTGGTTATGAATTTTTTGTTGGCTGCGGTATTGCTTAGTGTTGGTTTTATGGTTGGGCTTCCTCAAATGATCGATGATGTATCGCGTGATGCAATTGTAACGAACCAGCAATTACAGGTGGTAGAAACTGTTCCGGGCAAACCAGCAGAAGCGGTGGGGGTGGAGGCGGGCGATGTGATTGTACAAGTTGGTACCATGGTGAGCCCGCGCCTTGCCGAAATGCAGGCGTATGTTGATGTTCATCAAGACGAAGAAATTTCGCTTACGGTGAAACGAGGAGGTGAGGTGTACATCAAAAATATCCATCCGATCGTGTATTCCGAAACAGGCAAAGGGGGTCTTGGTGTGGTGATCGCCGAAACGGGAACGGTGCGTTATCCATGGTATTTAGCAATCTATTATGGTTGTATTGCCACCGGCATGTATTTTTATCATATCGTCGTAGCTTTTTATTATTTTTTTATTGGGTTATTTACCGGTGCCGGATCTTCCGGGGCAGTCTCTGGTCCTGTGGGTATTGCGGTTATGACCGGCCAAGTAGCGCGCATGGGGTTTGGGTACCTTCTTCAATTTGTAGCACTCCTATCACTTAATTTGGCATTTCTAAACGTGCTCCCCATTCCAGCGCTGGATGGCGGACGAGTATTCTTTTTGGTACTCGGGAAGGTGTGGAAAAAAGCAGCATCAGCCAAGATTGAACAAACAGCTCATACGATCGGATTTTTGGCATTGATGGTTTTGGTGGTAGTGATAACCGTAAAGGACTTGGGCGCTTTTTCGGGAGCGGTACGTCAATTTATTGTTCATTTGTTTTCGTGATTTCTATGCGAGAGAAACTTTTAAAAATTCGCGATCACGTGCTGGCCGAAGTTGCTATTATTTCCTCCGAAGCGGATTTGGTCGTTTTGGAAAATGCTATTTTAGGACGAAAACAGGGTGAACTGACGGAGCTTATGAAAGAGTTAAAAAATTTATCTGAGGCAGAGCGAAAAGAAATGGGCGCACAGGTGAACGAAATAAAAACTCAAATAGAAAATATTTTTACGGAACAACGAGCGGTGTTTAAAACGGCAAGTTGGCAGGTGGCGCTCCAGGCCGAGCAGGTGGATATTACTCAGCCCGCACTGCCTAAAAAAGAATTTGGTCACTTTCATCCCAACACCTTGGTGCAGCGTGATTTAGAAAAATTGTTTGTGGGGATGGGTTTCACTGTGGTTGATGGTCCAGAATTGGAAAGTGAATATTACAATTTTACGGCGGTGAATGTTCCTCCTGAACATCCAGCACGAGATATGCAGGATACTTTTTATATTAAAAATCATCCAGATTGGGTGATGCGTACGCATACTTCGTCTATGCAGGTGCGTTCCCTCCAAAAATATGGAGCACCGCTGCGTATTATTATTCCTGGAAAATGTTTTCGTAACGAAGCTACCGATGTGCGACATGAGCATACATTTTATCAGCTGGAAGGTTTGGTAGTAGGAGAAAATATTAATTTTTCGCATCTGAAAGGCGTGCTTGAAACGGTAGCCCGTGGGTTATATGGTCCAGAAACAAAAGTGCGTATACGGCCAAAGTATTATCCATTTGTGGAGCCGGGTGTAAACGGTGAAGTGACTTGCTATTTGTGCCGTGGAAATGGTTGTCGGTTGTGTAAAAATACCGGCTGGCTCGAAGTGTTTGGCGCGGGTATGGTTCATCCCAATGTGCTCAAAGAAGGTGGGGTTGATCCTAAAACGCATCGTGGGTTTGCTTTCGGGTTAGGGCTCACTCGTTTGGTGATGTTGAAATATGGAATTGATGATGTTCGACTACTCGAGAGTGGGGATATTCGTTTTCTTGAACAATTTTCTTGAACCATATGCGTATTAGCTATCAATGGTTGCGGCAGTTTGTCCAACTCCCAGACTCATTTTCACCGCTCGAAGTAGCAGAGCGTTTGAAATTAGCTACGGTGGAAGTGGAAGGTGTCGAAGAACAAGGAAAAAGTTTAGAGGGCGTGGTAGTCGGATTAATTACCGAAGTGAATCCGCATCCGAATGCTGATCGACTTAAAATTTGTTCCGTAGAAGCGGGAAGTGGCCCGCTCCAGGTGGTATGCGGTGGTTCCAACGTGCGTCCCGAAATGAAGGTGGCGTTTGCGCCGATTGGCACCAGTGTGCGCTGGCATGGTGAGGGGGAATCGATAGTGCTCGAAAAAGCCGTTATTCGGGGTGTTGAATCTTTTGGCATGATTTGTGCGGCTGATGAAATTGGTTTGGGAGAAATGTTTCCGGCCACAGGTGAAAAAGAAATTCTGGATTTGAGTCATTTGGACTCTACCGGTAAAGTCGTAGGACGACCGTTGGCGGAAGCGCTGGGATTAAACGATACTATTTTTGAAATTGACAATAAATCACTTTCGCATCGCCCTGATTTGTGGGGCCACTATGGATTGGCGCGCGAGGTGTCAGCGCTGTTTAAAAAAGAATTAAAAGCGTACCAACCAGCCGCCATTGCCAAAACAAAAAAACCTACCATTAAACTTCAGGTAAAAGTGGCCGATACTAATTTGTGTCCGCGTTATATGGCCGTAGCCTTAAGCGGAATTACGGTGGCACCAAGTCCAGTATGGCTGGCCACCAAACTGCGCACAGCAGGCATTCGGCCGATTAACAACGTGGTAGATATTACCAACTATATTCTATTGGAATTAGGCCAGCCACTCCATGCTTTTGATGCCGACGCTGTGAAAGGCGGAGATGCAAAACATAAACACATCAATGTGCGCCTGGCAACTTCGGGAGAAAAGATTATGGCACTTGATGGCAAAGAATATTCTTTGCACGATTCCATGCTGGTAATTGCCGATGATGAAAAACCGTTGGCCATCGCCGGGGTTATGGGTGGCGAGGCGAGTGGTATTATCGCGTCCACAAACACCATTATTATTGAAGCGGCCAATTTTGCTCCAGCCGGAATTCGGAAGACATCACTCGCGTTGGGGCTGCGCAGTGATTCGTCAGTACGTTTTGAAAAAAGTTTGGACCCACATTTTACTGCACTGGCGTTGGCGCGAGCAGTGGAACTTATTGGCGAAATTATTCCTGGTGCCGTAGTGGCAAGTGCGGTGGTTGATGAATCGCATTTTCATCTGCAACAAGGGCCAATTTCCTTTCCCTGGCATTTTGTGTCGGAGGTGTTAGGTGTTCCGGTAGAACAAAAAAGAATCGTAGAGACTTTAACCGCTTTGGGGTTTGAGGTGAAAGAACGTAAAGAAGAATGTTCGGTGAAAATTCCTTCTTGGCGGGCTACCAAAGACGTGGCTATCCCCGAAGATCTAGTTGAAGAAGTGGCACGAGTATATGGGTTTGATAATATTCCTGGATCATTGCCAGCATTGCCGATTGCGCCCAGTGTTTCTTCGCGACTCCGCACGCTCGAAGAAGAGGCTGTTACATGTTTAGTGCGAGAATTACAATATACCGAAATTTATCACTACTCGTTTATGAGTAGTCGGCAGGCAGCACTTTTGGGTGATACGGGTGAATTTCTAGAGCTGGATAATCCCATTTCTAAAGAACGTCCATTGCTGCGTCGATCGCTTCTGCCTAATCTACTCGAAAGTTTGGTGAAGAACGAGGCGCACCGTGATGAGTTAAAGTTGGTAGAAATTGGAAAAGTGTATGTGCCCGAGGAGCCGGGGTTGAAAATGAAAAAAAGCGATGATGGGTTATTGCCTCGCCAGGACACGTGGGTGACGGCTTTGTATTCCAGCAAAAAAAATGACAATCCATTTTTTGAAGCACGTCGAGCGGCAGAATTGTTGGCCCTGCGTTTGGGTGGTGCTGTTTCGTTTGAACCCGTGGCATCGGTACGTGCCTGGCAACATCCTGCCCGCGTGGCAGATTTGGTGGTGGGGGAGATTGTAGTGGGCCAGGTGTTTGAAGTGAGCCCGCAGGTGGCCGAAGCATTTGGTGCTACACGGCGGGTGGGGGTGGTGGAAATTAATCTCACACTTTTGAGTGAGCAAGCTGAAGAAAAATTGAATTCCTATTATCCAATTCCGTTATTCCCCGAGGTAGTACGCGATGTAGCTTTACTTGTTTCCAACAAAACTGCTCATGCAGAATTATTATCGGCCATTCGTTCGGCACATCCGCTCGTTATTCGTGCTGAATTGTTTGATGTGTACGCTGGCGCCCATGTTGCCGCTGGAAAAAAGAGTATGGCCTATCGCATAACGTACGCTCACAGAGATCATACTCTGACTTCAGAAGAAATTGACACTTCTCATGCTGCGGTACTAGCAACTCTTAAAAAATCCTGCGGAGCCGAAGTGCGGGAATAAAAGTGGTGGTATTAACTGAATGTTTTTGGTATAATAGACAGGTAATAAGTTCATCTCGGTGTCTGTAAAAAAATATGACAGCAGGAGAACGGGCCGAAGTGGCTGTGGCGCAGTTTGATAAAAAAATAAAAACCCTTCAAGAAACAGCCGGTAACTCAACAGTTATTGCGCTGCTTTCTGATTTGAGAGGGGCGGTAAGAGGATGGGTGAAAGAAAATATTACAGAAGAAAAAGTAAAATCTAGAGGAGCTGTAGATGCACTGTGCAAGAGTTTTGAAAAGTTTTTTGAAAAACAAAAAGATATTTTTTTTAAAGAGCTTAAGATAAAAAGCGAAGATGATGGGATAGCTAAAAGGTGGCAAGCTCTTGATAAATTTGTTTTTCGTATTAGGAGTGATACAGCCGCAGGTTTAAAAGAGGATATTGCAGAAGCGGAACGCCAGTTGGCACAAATACAGCGCGAGGAAGAAGAAAATTTTAGAAGAGAACAAGCTGCCGAAAAAGAACGAGCTGAAGCCGTTGCGCGAGAAAAAGCCAAACAGCCACCAGTCCCACTGGCAGCTTCTGCTCTTGTCGCGCCACAGGTAAACACAGAGCCAGCGCGTGTTGTAGAACCTCCAAAAGCACTGGAAATAGCAGACATAAGTGATGAACAAATGGCGCGGGATCTGTTTAACGAACAACTTCGACTGGAAGAAGAGTTGAAAAAAAAGACAGAAGAAACAGAGCGCTTAAAACAGCAACTTACAGAAGCTGAAGAAAAAATAGTGTCAGAACGAAAAAGAAGCGAAGAAGAAAAGTCTGCTGAACGCCAACGCCTACAAGTTGAGGCAGACAAGAGGATTAAGGATGCTACCCACTCAATAGGGATGGAGAGGGACATGTTGTCGGCCCAGCGGGAACTAGCCGACAAACGACTGCATGCTGCCGAAGAAAAATTAAAGCAGCGCGACAGAGATTTGGAAAGAGTAAGGGCTGAAGCGGAACGGGAAAAACAAGCAGCGTTGGCTCGTCAAAAGGAGCAGTTTGAGGCGGAGCACCAACCAGCTGTTGCGGTTACCGCGCCCGAAATTGTAATTCCAGAAAAAAAATCAGATCCAACAATTGTTGGACTTGAAGCGGCGCTGGAAGAAGAAATGGGGCGGTCTCAAGAGTTGGAAAAGACTAATAAAGACCTACGAGCAGAAGTGGATAAGCTAAAGACAAAAGAAGCAACAAGTACGGAAGAAGAATGGAAAAGAAAGATGGCTTTGGTAGAGGAAGATATAACACGACTACTCGATGAGCAAGATCGGATCAAGGCGGCACATAATAAGGAACTGGAGCGGCTGAGAAAACTTATAGCTGCTAAGCAAGAAGAGTTGGACAAAGAAGGACCATTCACTATCCAAGACCGCAAAGATTTGGTTGCTCAAATTACGAAGCTGTCAGATAAAACAAAAACTGATGCCGTTTCACTCAGAGCTTTGGAAGTAGAAAATAACAGACTGAAGAAACAGGCAGAAGCAGCGCAGGCAGAAATAAAAAGAGCACAAGATATTGCCGGAGCATTAGGGGCACAGCTTAAGGCTGCTCGCGAAGGAGCGAAAGGTGGACAGAGTATGGTGGTGGAGAGACCCAAGACGGAGCCAACAGTTGAAAGAGTTGGTTTGGGTGGTGAGGAGGTGGAAAAAAGAAAAAAAGACCTGGAGTCTGAGATCGAGCGATTAGCAAAAAAACACTCCTCAGCAGAAAAAATAAGACAATCTCTTGAGGAAGAAATTGCGAAATGGAAAGAGGAAGCGATGGGTATTCTTCGTGAGCGTAATACTTATTTAAAGAAAAAATCCCTTGAAGATTCGGGATTAAAAATTGTTGAAATTGAAAAAGAATTCAAACGTGCAACGGAGGCTGTAGAGGGGAAGTTGGAACAAATAAGACGAGAGCGCATGGCGCCTATTAACAAGTACATATCCTCGTTGAGTGAGGTTTTAAACAGCAAAACAAGCAGGCTTTTAACATTACGTTCAGCAGAAAAAATCATGTCTACAAGCGAATCGTCCGTTGATTTTTCTACTGAAGACGAAAAGCTATGGCCAGAAAATAATTTGGAAGAAGTAGAGGATTATATAGAAGAGTTATTAAAAGGGAGTAAGTTTAATGAAGAAAATTCCGTTGCGGTTGAGAGCGAAGCAAAAGAAGCAACTCGAAAGTTAGAAGAAAAACTAAGAAAAGTTTTTGATCGTACTAAAGAGATTGAGTTCGAGTTAGACTTCGCCAATCAAGCACAGCTTACCTTTGGTTTAGAAAGATTTAAACAAATGCAGGCTGAAAAAGTTACGGTCGATAAATTTATGGAGGAAGTTAAGAAAAGTTTAGTTTTTATGTCTGTCATGAAAGCATCAGATGGCACCATAGCTCCAGGAAGGGCAGATAAAGTGATGGCCGAAATAATCACGGGGGAGAGTAAAGCTGACAGCAAAAGGAAGGCTCAAGAAGTAACGAGTGAAATGTATTTTTTATTGGAAGTATTGCAACATGTAGATAAAAAATTAGAGGTTATTAAACGAAAAAAGAAACAAGGAAGAAATGGTTTTGCGTTTCAATTTTGTGTTGGGGTAGAAGAGGTAATTAAAATATGGCAGGAAGAATTAAAAGATAGTGGGTTTATTTCTGAGGAGATATTGGGCAAGGCATCGCACATCAACAGTAGTTTGATAGCACATCAGTTATAAAGTGGATTAGAAAAATAAAAAATCCCGTTAATTCGGGATTTTTTATTCTTCCTCTGGTTATAAAAATTGTAAACAAAGGAAAAGGGTCGGGGGCGGCAGGTGCTTGGCACGCTGTCCGCCCCCTCGTGATCACTTCTTCTTGGTGATCATCAGTTGTTCAAGTTCGGTCACTTCCGACCGAAACTTCATCGCACTTTCGACAGTGCTTTTCGATTCTTTCACGTTCTCGAACGTGCCCACGATATGGGCCTCGAGAGTCACACGGTTCATGTAGTCGCGCAGAGCGGACTCGCCAATCTCTTCTGCTCGCTTGAAGCAGGGATGGCTATAGTTGATCCAAATCTGATCCTCATCCCGAATCTCAGAAGACACGGGATTGTCTGGGCTGTCGCCCATTTGGATCTGGTAGACTTTGTTTTCGATCTTGACGACGTGCGCTTGGCGCTTCCGACGCAGAATGGGTGCTGGACGCCCGCGCTTGTCAGGCGAGAGGTCATCCCGTTTTCTGCGCTGATTTCGGAACGGCTTCATAATGTCCACGTCGGCGGGATTGGGGTTTTTCTCCATCCCGTCCGCAGGCTCCATGATACCTGTTCCAAACGCGCTCAACTCTTCTTCGGTGGGTGTTCCCCAGATTTTGCTGAAGTCTTCCACCATCCGTCCAGCGTACTTGCTGGTAACGCTGTCCGTCTTCTCGCCATCCCGCCCCAACACCTTCGCAGCCAGTTCGGCTCCGTAGACGTTGATAGCCGTCAGTGTGGCTTCTCCAAACTGGCTACTCCAGAAAGGAGCGGTGAGCCCCTCTCGGCTGGCCGTGGAGAAGTCCTGAAGATGAGGAACGGAAATGCTTCCAACCAGTCGCACGTCTCGGAAAATGTTGTCGAGACGGCTAGCTGCCGAGATGCGACGCAACTTGGCCACTGGACGTTGTCCGTGACCGCCATCGCAGAGCATCACGCTGTCCACACGGTCACGCGTTTTGCGGTCGCAACCGAAATGAAAGGTGATGGTACCACCGATGGCCTTGATGTGTGGGGTGGTGTAGCTTTCCAGTTTTTCGGGCTGGCGATTCACCACCGGAACGTTGTTCACGGTGACCTTCCAGTTTGAGAGTAATGGAAGGAGCTTCCCTAGTCCAGAAACCAGTTCTTCGCTGCTCAGACTGCAGTTCCAGTCCGGGATGAAGATCTGGGAGAACGGACCGCGAGCGGGAAGCTCAGGGTAGGCCGAACGGGTCATGTCCAAGGGTGTGATTTCTCCTTGGGAGAAGATCTGGGGGCTGATCCCGTAGATCGCACACCCGACTTCGTTCTGCACTGCCGTGATGATGTGGTACTGACTGTGTTGCCAGTCGCGCATCAAGGAGAAGGCGGCAAGTTTGCCGATTCCCTTTCGACCATGTCCTATCTGAGCGGATTTTCCGACGTTGGAGTATTGGGCTACCACGTCGTCCGTGAAGCCACACCCGTTGTCGGTGATCGAGATCGCAGGTGCGCTCCTGGAAAGCGGGTGTTCTCCCGCGCCCCACAAACGTACGTTGATCTGGGCGATCACGCCTTGCCGTAGGGCAGCATCGCCACCGTTGTAGCACAGTTCCGCGATCGCTGTCAGCGGATTTTCGTACATGTCAGCCCCGAGAACTCGGACCATCTCATCGGTGGCCGAGAACTTGATCGGAGCGTGTTTGATTTCCTGGTTCTTGGTGTTCTTGGGAGCCATGGGGGGGTACCTTTCTGGACGGAGTGGAGGACGGGGGTGTGAAGATCTTTTACTTTCCAACGAACCGGGCACGGTCCATCTGTTCCTCGTAGTCGCGCCATTTATCTGGCGTTTTGAAGCTAAGCATCTTGGCTCTCGCGTAGAGTTCCATGGCTGGCTGAGCCAACTTGGCGCGCGCTTCGATACGTCGTGGATCATCCGGAGCTAGCTCTGACAGTTGATGGATCGTCTTTGCCATTCGGTAGAGATCCTTGATAAGATCATCGACCGTTTGGTCTTCTGCTGGTTCTGAGGCGACCGGTTTTTGTTCCGGCTGCATCGTTTCTGGCACCTCTTCCACGACCTTCGCATCGGACACAGTGTTCGATTCAGGCTGGGGATGAGTGGTAGAAACTTCTTCTCCGTTGGGAGGCATGATCGTGAGATCAGGCCACTCCGCGACATCGGGCAGGTTGGCTCTGTCTCCACGAAGCCGACGGATCCTTTCTTTTTCTTCAGCCGTGAGGCAGAAGACAGGATTCGCCGTTTCCTTCCACATAGCACAGAGTACCTTTGGTGGAGGAGGAGACGATTCTTTCCTGTAAAAACCAGGTACGCCACCACATCCTTCAAAGCCGATCAGCTCGCAAGCTTCAGCCTTATGGTGTTGCTGGTCGTACCATTCGAAGAAAGCGGCACTCATCTGCTTGCGACGTTCCGTAGAGTAGAACTCTCGGGGAGACGTTGGTTGGCTATCCAGGAATGGAATTTTGGGTGCTGTCCGTTCGTTGGGCGCCACCACTTTGGGGTACTCAACTTCAAGATCAGGCCAATTTTCTTGGTCAGGGACTTCCTTTCCGTATCGACGATACCGCTCCTTCTCTTCCGCAGTCAAGCGGAAGGCATGGGCAGTGGTCAGTTCAAAAAACCTCTTCATCTCTCGGGGTGGAGGAGTTCTTGTTCCGTCGACCCAGTGAAGAAAAGGACCTTTGTTGAAACCATGTTCTTCCAAGTTCTTCACTCGTTCTCCACGAGGGAACTGTTCGTACCACCCTTGCAGGGCAGCGCGAATCTGCTGTCGCCGTTCTTCGGTCAGAAGAGTTGTGCTCATCGGATTCTCTCAGGAAATGATATCCTTGCGGACATCGGGCGTGGTAGGAAACTTTTATTGTTGTTTCTTGTGAGTTGTCAACGAACAACTTGAGGTCGCGATTTAGCTTGCGCTATAATTACGACCACAAAAAAATTAACGATAATTCGTAAACTCTTTTGTTTTTGGCTAATTGTAAACAATATTTTGTTGTTCCCCCTTTCTTTTTGGGGACAGGCTACTATATCCTAAATTGGCTTAGTTGTCAACAGCTTGCTTGTGGATAAAGGTAAGAAGTGTGTTTATCATAAATGTGCTATACTACCACTATTAATTCCGTTCCGCATCACTGCGGATTAAAGGAGGAAATATGTTTGAAACTTCAAAAGATATTCTCTACGTCGTCATTTCATTTTGTGTCCTGTGGACAACGGTGTTTTTGTGTTGGGTATTCTTCCAACTAGCGCGTGTCCTCAAGAATGCTAACCAGATCATCGAAGAGTTTCGTTTGCGCCTGCAAACGCTCACCGATGCGATTGATCACGTGCGCAATCGAGTAGAAACCATCTCCAATTTGATGACCTTGGCCGGCAGTGGAGTAACCGGGCTTATGAAAAAAGTGGTAACGAGTAAAGCCAAAGAATGGATGAATAAAGGATCGACAGATTTTAATCACGCGGCGAAGGATGCGGTAGACAGGGCGGTAGCGGCCACGGCCAAGCGAATGAAAAAGACGGCCAAAGCAGTACGCAGATAACAACAGTCCCGCCCCGAATACTCTGGGCGGGATTTTTTTAATTATTTTTTATGCATTGGTTTATTGGTGGCGATCAAGTGGTGGAGGGAGAAATGCGGGTGCAAGATAGAAAAGTAATACATCATATCAATACAGTACTCCACCTTACGCTAGGCGAGGAATTGGTGGTGGGTGATGGGCACGGGGTGATTGGTGCCGGAAAAATTGTAAAAATAACTGAACGAGAGATATTTCTAAATATTGAAAGTCGAAAAATCGTTCAGTCTTATCAACCGCGGTTGGTTGTGTATATGGCGCTTCTGAAACGCGATAATTTTGAGTGGGTGGTACAGAAAGCTGCCGAGATAGGGGTTTCTACTATTGTGCCGCTTGTTACTGAGCGCACCATTAAATTGCGTGCCCAACCAGAACGCTGGAGTGAAATTGCCCGTGAAGCAATGGAGCAATCGCATCAAGCATTTATTCCAGAAATTCTTGAGCCAAAAAAATTTACCACAGCATTGGTAGAGAGTGAAGAAAATGTTCGGTTATTTTTTCAGGCTGGAGGAGAAAATTTTTCTGGAGCATGTGCGGCTATTCCTCGGACTGTTGAATCTGTTTCTTTGTGGATTGGCCCTGAAGGTGGGTGGAGCGACGGAGAGGCAGCAGAAGCATATCGCCACGGTTGCAAAGCAATTTCATTGGGAGAAAGTGTATTGCGCGCTGAGACAGCGGCGGTAGCAGCTAGTTTTATGTTGGCTGAATGGCGGCGGTCGTTGAAGAAATAGTTGTATGCCGAGGCGCATCAGTATTTTGCAGTTTCAAAAAATTATCTGGGATTATTATCGTGCTTCGGGGCGGAAATTTCCGTGGCGAAATACAAAAAATCCGTATCGAATTTTGGTTTCCGAAATCATGTTGCAACAAACGCAGACCGAACGCGTGCGCGAAAAGTACGCGGAGTTTTTGCGTGTCTTTCCAACTTTTACAGCACTGGCCAGCGCCCCCTTTGTGGAAGTTTTACGTGTGTGGAAAGGGTTGGGGTACAATCGGCGCGCACTCTATCTGCAACGTATCGCAAACATTGTGGTAGAAAAATTTCGAGGACGATTCCCGTCTGATGCTGCTACACTCGCTACATTCCCTGGTATTGGTCCAGGAACAGCCGGTTCACTCCAGGCGTTTATTTGGAATAAACCAGTGGTGTTTATTGAAACAAATATTCGGCGAGTATTTCTTCATTTCTTTTTTTCAGACCAGAGTAACATTTCTGATAAATTGCTTTTCCCTCTCATTGCCAAAAGCCTAGATGCAAAAAAGGCGCGGGAGTGGTATTATGCAGTAATGGACTATGGAGCCATGTTGGGGAAAACAGCTGTACAAAATCCCAACAAACGGAGTAGTCATTACACCAAGCAAAAGGCATTTATTGGGTCAGATCGGCAATTACGAGGGGAAATTTTGAAAGAATTGTTGGAAAATTCACCCTTGAGCCTCGTACGGCTGGCTTGTTTAACTGGCGAACCGGTGGTGCGAGTTAAAAAAATTACTAAAGCGCTAGAGCAAGAAAAACTGGTCCAAAAACATAAAAATGGGCTAAAAATCGCCATTTTTAGTGCAGGGGACAAAGAATCTTGACAATTTCTAACTTTTTTTGTACAATTCTGTACATTCTATGGCCCGACACACGCATGATTCATGGCGGGAGGCAATGAGATTCATCAGCCATTGCCCCATTTGTAATACGGCCTACAACCAAGATTTAGCTCGGTTGTTTGCCGAACACCATAATGCCCGACTGGTTCACGTTACCTGTCCATCCTGTGCGAGTAATTTTATCGCCATGGTGATGGTCATGAGTCATGGACTTAGTTCTGTGGGTATGATCACTGATTTAAGTTTTGCCGATGCTGAACGTTTGTTTGGTACCGAGCCGATAACTACTGATGAAGTGATAAGTGGGTACCAGCAATTACACAGTGAACAATTTTTATTTACTTAATTTCCGTTATGTCGTATCAGATATCTGCTGCCGTACGAGAGAAAAAAGGAGAAAAAATCCGCAAGGGTGGAGATACTCCTGCTGTGGTGTATGGCGCAGGCCAGGGCACACAATCTTTGTCGGTAAATTACATCGAGTTCACCAAGCTCTACAAAACTGTGAGTGAATCCAGTTTGATTGATTTGGTTATTGGCGGTAAGAACGCGGGTAAGGTGCTCCTCCAGGAAGTGCAATTTGATCCGGTAACGGATCGTATTACCCACGTTGATTTTCGTCGTGTGGATATGACCAAGCCGATTACGGCCATGGTGGAATTGGAATTTGTGGGTGAAGCTCCGGTAATCAAGGCGTTGGGGGGTACATTGGTGCGTACGATTCAAGAAGTTAAAATGAATTGCTTGCCCAGCGATTTGGTTGATCATATTACAGTTGATGTGAGTGTTTTGAATACATTTGACGATATGATTCGCGTAAAAGATTTAAACATTCCGGCCAACGCTACGATTGTGAGTCCGAAGGCAGAAGAAATCGTGGCCAAGGCCATCCCAGCTTTGACTGAAGAAGAAATTAAAGCCATGGAAGAAGCTGGTAAGAGCGCTGATGTTTCAAAGATTGAATCAGCCAAGAAGAAAGAAGAGCCGGAAGCTGAAG
>CAYTMT010000006.1:0-29845 GCA_964439095.1 uncultured Gammaproteobacteria bacterium
GCCACGGGGGTAGAGCGTTTAGACCCTGACACCGAACAAATTACCATCTGCACTAAGCTCGAAGCCGAGTTTGCTGACTTGGCTCCAGCCGAAGCGAAAGAGTATTTGTCATCACTTGGTCTTACTCAAACCGGGCTCGACAAAATGATTGGCGCGAGTTACCAACTCCTCAATTTAATTACCTATTTTACTTCTGGTGAGCCAGAAACACGTGCTTGGACCATTATCACCAACACCAAAGCTCCCGAAGCGGCCGGGGTGATTCACACCGATTTTATTAAAGGTTTTGTGAAAGCCGACGTGGTTGGTTGGCAAGATTTTATTACTGCCGGTGGCTGGGCAAAAATTAAAGAGAGCGGAAAACTCCGCTTAGAAGGCAAAGATTACATCGTTAAAGACGGCGATGTGGTTTACTTCCACATCAATGCGTAAGATCTACTTCAAGAAGTAAATGGGTACCGCCAAATTTTTGATTTCTTCTAGGCGGTAGTCAAGCATTTTTCGTCCTACAAAAAAAGCGCTGACTTGAGTCGTTTCACGGGCGAGTGCATTAATGTTTTCTTGTAAAAATCCGGTACGACTGAGAAATGATAAAGATAGCGAGGGGTCTTCAATACGTAAAGCAGTAAATGCAGTCTCTGCTTGTTTTTTTATTTCAGACTCCAGCTTGGTGGTAAATTTATCCTCTAAGCAAAGGAGTACCATTATACTAGATACGTGGTGTCGTTTGGCCCAATCAACAACTTTTGGTAGTCTTTCTAAAAAAGTATGACCACGAGTTCCAAGTATCACCATAGGATTGCCATTGCTACTCAAATCGGCTTTTGTTTGGTCTGCAATTGGTTCAGCTACACGCAGAAACTTAGCAACGGTAGGGGTAAGTATGGGCTCAATAATAAGAGTCAGGAGAATGACCCACATGCCAATGGGTAATAGGCCGTCCATGCTAGTAAGTTTTAAGCTAGCGATAGTTACCAAGAGTACAGCGGGAATTGCCCCTGTTTCGCGGACAAATGAGATAAAAACTAACTCTCGCCAGCCAAGTCGATTGGCGCCAATTAGTGAAAGTGGGGCAAGGGTAAGAAGTACAGCGAGGGGGCGGATGATGATCATGAATATAAAAGCTAAGACGATGCCGATAGTGGCAAAGTGTATGAGCTCTGCCGGATTGACTAGCGCGCCAAGCAGGATAAAAATTACGGGTTTAAAAAATCCTTCAATTGTATGGTTGAAAAATTTTTCCGTTTCGTGGAGGTGTTGGGTGAGGTTAAAAAGTAATCCGGTAATAAAAGCCGCCAAATAACCGCTACCTCCGAATGATAACGCCATGGTAAAAATAAGAATGGGGATGCAAAGAAAAAAAGCGGCATCAGCTTCAAACTCTTGGCCAAATCGGCGCTTGGTTTTGTTTAGAACTTCTAGGAGTGCATATCCTAAAATACCAAATAAAATTCCATAGACAATTTGTTTGAGGAGGAGTATTCCGCTGGTTGGAGTCAATATAGTCAAGTACCATCCCGGTAACGAATGGGGCAAAGAAGTGGTAGTAAGGAGTGTCCCCAAAAAAGCGACAGTGAGTAATGTGCCAGTAACGTCAGTCACCGCGCTTTCTGAAACGATAATGTCTTTGGTGAGGTGGTTGTGAAAGCGCAGTCGTTTGAGAATAGGGATGATGGCGGCAGGGTCAGTTGAGGCCAATACCGCGCCAAGTAATACTGCAGCGGTTAATGAAATAGTGGTGTTGAAAAAATGATTTACTATTAAAACAAAAGCAGAGAAGGTAAAAGCAGTAAAGACAAGGCCGGGGAAAGAAAGAGAACAAATTTTCCAAAATAATTTTTTAAAATTATGAAAATGAGTTTCTAATCCTCCTCCAAAAAGAATGAGAGTGGCGCTAAAACCTACCAGTGCGCTGAGTATTTCGTGATGTTCTATAATAGAATTCAACAGAGGGTGAGCAGCCATGCCAAAAAATATAGCCACGACAAATGATGGGATGGTGGTAAGGTGGGCTACATAAAAAATGGCAAAACTGAGAATAAAAATAATGCCAATGATAAAAAATATGGTAAGTAAATTATGGTCGGAACTATGATTGAAGAAGCTAAATATTCCAGAAGAAAAATGAGAAAAATAAGCAGTGAGTATAAGAATGCCGCAGGAACCCAGGTAATTGAGGGTTGATTTTTTTTCCATAAAAAAACAATATTAGAAAACACCCGCTATTTTAGCGGGTGTTTTTATGAAAGTCAACATTTATGTATTTTTACTAAACTTCCACAATTCTCTCCCTACATGTTGAGTGGGGCGAGCGTATAAAAGATAAGGAGTGCGTTCTGAAAGTGGGATGATTTTGTAGCCACTGTTTTGGATAATAGCTTGCCAATCAAAATCAAGCCAGTGTCCGCGACTTTGAAAACGAGGAAAAACCATTAATACTGAAGCACCAGGCTTCAATATTTTTTTCCACGCGGAGAGTGCTGCAAAGTAAAGGTCTTTTAATTCTGATCGTTGTTTTATGATATCCAGTTCTTTTTCACGTCCGGTAAGTGGTTTGCCCAAAAAAGGTTCGGTGGCAATTCCATCAACTGGTTCGAGGGCAAGATGGTTTGGTTTGGTGGCGTCAGCTTGGAAGACCAACGGGTCTGCAATGTGGGAAAATCGCTCTTTGAGCCAAATAATATTTTTTGTGGTGTCTTCAATAGCTTTGGCCGAAATATCGCTACCAATAACGTTGGTATATCCCATAAGGAGTGCCTCTGATAAGATCGTGCCAGACCCACAAAATGGGTCAAAAACAGTCTGGTGTAATTCGGCGCCAAGTAAATTAAGCATCATTTTCGCTAATTTTGGGGGAAGCATGCCGCTTTCGTCATCTCGGCCTGGACGACCAAAATCTCGATTGCTAAATTCTTGGAATGGCTGGATAGCAGTGGTTTTGGCTAAACAATATAACTGGCTGTTGGTTGGATCGGTAATTATTAAGAACTCTCCGCCTTTTTCCACTAAATGGTTGGCGGCTACGGTAACCGACGATAGTGCTGGTTCGTTTTTGAGCACATAGCGGACAGAGCGCCCCTCTGCCAGAAGTTCTCGCTTGATTTCTTTCCCCCAATTAGTGAGTTCTTGAGCGACCCCCGGTCTTTCTTCTCCGTACCAGCTCAATCCAAAATGAATTTTTCCGTCACCTTTTTTAAGATTTTCCACAATTGCTTCAATAAGTCCATTTTTATTAAGCGTTTGAGCCAGCTCTGTTCCAATTTTTACCGTACCGCCCAGGCGTTGCATGAGCATGGTGCCACTTTGGTCAGTTTTTGTGACCCCAATATCTCGGCTATAACGAGTAACTGTTTTATTGCCCGTAACAGCGCTTATTTCCGCTAAAGAAAGCTCTTTTTCACGTCCAAGCACAAACCATAGGGGTTTTTTTGGGGCAGATTCTGGCATATAGAGTTAGAAAATATGAAAATTATGGTTATTTGTTTCTCAGTATAGCACATTTTTTTGGGAGGGGAAGGCCTTGACTATTTTTTGGTTCGTGTTATACTAGCACCATCTTACATTTTTCTCATTATCTACGTATGAAGAAGTACGAGTTGTTGTTTGTTCTACCAGGAACATTGGACGAAGCGGAAGCTGCTGCCCGGTCAAAGCAGATTTTTAGTATGGTTGAAGAAAACGGAAGCGAAGTACAGCCTCACACACTCGGAAAGAATCGTTTGGCATATCCAGTAAAACAAATTCGTTACGGATATTTTTATACTGCGGTATTTAACGCTGATCCAGAAAAAGTAAATGCACTTCAGAAAAAATTGAATATTCAGATTGATTTACTCCGAACCATGATCAGTTTTTTCAATGCTGATGTTACTGCTAATCAAAAAATTAGCATGACCACAGCAGACGTTGCTCCAGGTCGCCTGCAAGAAAATAGCACTCCAGTTGTGGTGCAAAGAGCTGCAGAAGAAGTTGTTCCTGCAGTTGCAGTAACCACTCCAGAGCCAAAAATTGACATGAAAGAAATTGATAAAAAACTAGACGAGATTTTGGATAACAGTATTGTTGCTGGTGTCTAATATACCTGTATGGATTTGAATCGCGCTACGATTATCGGAAATTTAACCCGCGACCCAGAATTGCGCAGCACGCCAGGTGGAAAAGCTGTGGCGACAATTGGTTTGGCCACCAATCGTTTTTGGATGGATGCCAACGGGCAAAAACAACAGCAAGCAGAATTTCACAATGTAGTTTTGTGGGGCAAGCTTGCAGAAATTGCTAGTCAATATTTAAAAAAAGGACGCAAAGCCTATGTGGAAGGTCGTTTGCAAACACGAGAATGGACTGGTCAAGACGGTCTCAAGCGAACGCGTACTGAAATTGTTGCCGAAAATTTGATCATGCTTGATGGTAAGGGTGGGGCACCCGTAGCGCCTACTGCAGCTGGCAGCAATAATGCTAGTGCACCAATTTATGACGCACCTGCCAACGGTGAATCAAAAGAAGTGATCGAAGAAGAAATAAAAGTTGAAGACATTCCTTTTTAATTTTACACTCGTTAATTTTGTTATGAACAAAGCCACAAAAACAAATGTTAAAAAGCAGTGCTACTATTGCGCCAATAAAAATGTAAAAATTGATTACAAAGATATTGGGATGCTCCGTCGGTTTGTTTCTTCCTATATGAAGATCGCCCCACGACGTCGTAGTGGTTTGTGTGCTGGTTGCCAGCGTCAGGTGGCCAATGCCATCAAACGTGCTCGTCAGGCAGCGTTGATGCCATACGTAGCTAAATAATTTTTACAAGAATCGAACAAAACGCATCCCGCCCATAATTTTGGGAGCGGGATCGTTTTTTTAAGTGAGTATGTCTTCGTGGCAAGAGATAAAAAACAATCCTCGACAAGCGACAATTATGCGTGAACGAAGCGCTATTATTCGGGCCGTTCGGGAGTTTTTTTGGCAACAGGATTTTATGGAGGCAGAGACTCCGCTGGCTGTTAAAATTCCTAGCCAGGAGCCGTATTTGCATTTTTGTAAAACCGTAATTTCCGATCCATACAATACGGTCTATCCTTTTTATTTGCGTACTTCTCCTGAATTTGCATTGAAAAAGATGTTGGCTGCCGGGTATAAGCGACTATTTGAGATTGGAAAATGTTTTCGGAACCAAGAGCAGTTTGGCGGGACGCACAATCCAGAATTTACGATGATTGAATGGTATCGTGCCCCCGGGACTTTGTTAGAAATTATGGATGATGTAGAGCGTCTGTTTCGTTATGTTGCCCAACAACTTGGTAAGACAGTGCTGGCGCATAAGGGGTGTGCGGTATCGGTTGAGGGTGTATGGGAGCGAAAAAGCATAAAAGCATTGTGGCAGCAATATATACAAGTAAATTTGGATGAGTTTTTAGAAACCGTACCGCTCGTTCAGTTGTCCAAAAAACTGGGTCTCGCCACACTTCCAGATGATTCATATGAAGATCTTTTTTTTCGTATTTTTTTGAATTGTGTTGAGCCTTATTTAGGCAAGGATCGTCCTATTTTTGTGTATGATTTTCCCGCTCGTTTGTGTTCATTGTCTATTTTGACTAGTGATCCGCGTTACGCAGAACGTTTTGAGCTCTACATCGCTGGAATGGAAGTGGCTAATGCTTTTGGGGAGTTACTTGATCCTAAAAAACAACAGATTAATCTGGAACATGACCAGAACATGCGACAACTTCTGAAGAAAGAAACATGGCCAGTAGACCAAGATTTTATTGCTGCCTTGAGATCGGGGGCGATGGAGGGGGGTAATTTATCAACCGCAGCCGGTATTGCCATGGGTATTGATCGTATGGTAGTATTGTGTACCGGCGCAAAAGATATTAATGAAGTTATTTTTGATTCAACAAACGACCAGCTGACCCGTTAGCGCGGCTGTCAGTCATCGTTTTAGCCTTATTTTTATGGCATCAACGAATGAAGTTCGTAAAGGTGTGGTTATTAACCACAACAATGATTTGTACGTAGTGGTTGAATTTCAGCATATTAATCCAGGTAAAGGAGCGGCCTTTGTGCGCACACGCATGAAAAGCTTGGCCTCGGGTAAAGTGATTGAGATCACCTATAAAACCAGCGAACAGGTGGATATTGTGAGTGTGCAGTTTCAGAACATGCAATATCTATATAAAGCAGGAGAAAACTTCGCCTTCATGAACATGAAGAACTATGAACAGATTGAAATGAATGGCGATTTGATTGGTGACGATGCCAAATATTTAAAAGAAGGAATTGATGTGGTGATTGGGTTGTATGAAGAACGTCCAGTTTCTATTCAGCTTCCGAAGAAGATTCAATACAAGGTAGTCGACGCACCACCTGCAGTGCGTGGCGATAGTTCGTCGGGAAATGTTTCTAAAGAAATAACTTTGGATAATGGTCTCAAAATTCAAGCCCCTATCTTTATTAAAGAAGGCGAAGAAGTTTTGGTGAATACCGAAACCGGAGATTATTCTGCTCGCGCCCAACATGAGTAAACAAGAGTAATTAAAAAATCCCCCGAGCATTTCGGGGGATTTTTTTTATATTTCTTCTTCCTCGGTGTCGATTGAGTCGTTACCTTCTTTTTCTTCGTCAAGGTCATCCTCATCTTCTTCATCTTCTCCACTGAAAGTTATCTGTGCTTCGTCTAGGTCTACAACTTCATTTTCTTCTTGGTCGATGAGATATCCAGGATTTTGTGACATATCCTGCCATTTATTAAGAGTAATTGTCTGGGAATGGTGCCAGACGGTTGAAATATAATAAAAAAAGAGTTTATTGTCAAGCTTGGGTGTGGATATTGGTTTTTAGCCCACCATTGACATAAAAAGCTGTGTTTTGTATAATTTCTTTTAAGCGCTGCGGGTATCATATACTTAAGGTATATAATACCCTGGCTCGGAAAATCAAAATTATATTTTGCTTTTCACTCGCTGCGGGTATCATATAACGGTTATTATTCCAGTTTTCCAAACTGGTAAAGCGGGTTCGACTCCCGCTACCCGCTCAAGCACAAAACAGCCCCAGGTGGGCTGTGTTTTTTTAAAAGCAGGAAGTAAAATTGACGGGGGTTATTTTTGTATACTATACTCTCTGTAGAGTTTTAAAAGGATTAATTAATTATTATGTTAACCCTCAAAGATTTTATAAAACTATTTTTGGCACCCTATGTAGTGTTTATGTTCAACGAATTTGTTGACACTATTGCTCCACATTGGTATAGCCTCGTACAGCTGGATAATTATATGCATTTTTTTGGAGGATTGGCGATTGGGTATAGCGCCTACCATACACTCGTTTTGGCGGAGCGGTTTGGGTGGGTAAAATTTAAAAAACAAATTATCAAAATTTTTTTGGTAGTAGCGATGGTGGCTTTCGCAGCGGTGTTATGGGAATGCTACGAATTTTGGCATGATTATTTTTTTGCGTCGCACATGCAGCCGAGTAACGCGGACACGATGAAAGATTTAATGCTGGGGGTGCTAGGTGGAATTGTGGGGAATATTGTTATTTTTTTGTTTCCAAAAAAGCCTTCAGCCCATTGACTAGTTTAGTTTTTTTGGGTACGCTGTCGGCACTGGAATGATGCCCCTATTCGCATGGTGCGGTAGGGGTAAATTTCTTGTTCCTGGGAGACGCTCATGAACGATCGTGTAGTGTGCAAGTTCGGCGGGACCAGTTTGGCTACGGCCGATCAGTTTCGCAAGGTGCGTCGCATTGTGGAAAGCGATCCGCGACGAGTTGTCGTGGTGGTTTCCGCTCCTGGCAAGAAAGCCAAGGATGATGCGAAGATCACCGATCTTCTGCTTCACTGCTACGAGAGTCACAAGCTCGCGGTGGGGTTTGAGGAATCTTTCCACAAGATCGAAAGTCGTTTTAAGCAGATCAAGCAGGGGCTTGGTCTGGTCAAGACCGACGTCGATCGGGAGCTTGCCGAACTCCGTGCCAAGATTATGGCGGGTGCCAATCGTGACTACGTTGCGGCCTTCGGAGAGCGCATGAGCGCCATTCTGATGGCTGAGTTTTTGGGGGCAACGTTCGTTGATCCCATGACGTGCGTGCACATTGGCCCTGAGGGGCAGGTGGAAGAAGAGACGTACCAGTTGCTTGGGAAAGAACTGGGCACGCGTGGTACACGTTACGTCTTGCCCGGGTTCTACGGGCGAGATCAGCACGGAAACATCAAGACGTTCTCTCGTGGAGGTTCAGACATCTCTGGTGCCCTTGCGGCACGAGCTGCGGGAGCCGCTCTCTACGAGAACTGGACTGACGTGTCGGGACTGCTCATGGCAGACCCGAGGGTGGTGAAGAATCCCCGACCGATGCGGGAAGTAACATATGAAGAGATGGGGGATCTTGCCTACCTTGGTGCCAGCGTGCTCCATCATCAGGCAGTTCAGCCGGCCCGCGAGGCTGGCATTACCATCGTGATCAAGAACACGGAAGAACCGAGTCATCCAGGCACGCGCATTGTGGCGTCGATTGCTCCGGACACGCACGCTTTCCGTATTGCTGGCATTGCTGGCAAGGACACCTTTATGGTGTTTAGCATCGGCAAGGTCGGCATGAACGGGGAGGTTGGCATCATGCACGAAGTACTGGGTGTTTTCCTGCGTCACGCTATTAGTGTGGAACATGTGACATCGGGCGTTGATAGCATGAGCATCATCGTTCCGTCCATGAACAAGGAGAACGCGGCCAAACTCCAAGCGGAGATTCAGTCTACCGTCGCGGCTGATACGGTAACTGTTATTCCTGACTTGGCGCTCATCGCCGTGGTGGGGCAAGGCATTCGTTATACCGAAGTTCCAGCACAGATGCTCAGCATCTTGCATCACACCAGGGTGCGAGCGCCCCTGACCGTTGGAGCATCTGAGCTAAGTGTAACGGTCGGAGTGCCTGCCTTGGACTACCAGCGCGCCACGCAAGCGCTCTACTCCGGACTCGTGGAATAGTTCGTGGCCCCGTTGCTGATGGCAACGGGGCCCATTTCTTTTTTTGTACAGGCCATTGACAGACCGGTCTTCCTTCTCTATGCTACCCTCAGTATGTTTACTGGTATTATTACTGCAATTGCTACCGTAAAAAAGGTAACCCCCACAACTGGTGGGTTGGTTGTGGCTATAACCACACCCGTAGGCTGGAAATTACGGTCGGGTGCTAGTATTGCGGTAAATGGGGTATGTTCCACGGTAAAAAAAACCGGAAAAACTTTTGTGGTTGAATATATGCCAGAATCGCTTGTTCGTTCGGCAATTGGTTCTTTGGTTACTGGTGATTGGGTCAATCTGGAACAGTCTCTCTGTGCGAGTGATCGTTTGGACGGGCATATCGTGTTGGGGCATGTAGATACGGTTGGTAAAATTACCGCCTTAACACAGGAAGGCAATTCGAGCATATTTCGCATTACTATCAAAGATAAAAAATTTCTGCGGTTGATTGCCGAAAAAGGGTCAGTGGCGGTGGATGGTATTAGCTTGACCGTCACCGCTGTTGGTAAGATTTTTTTTGAAATTAAAATGATCCCGTTTACTTTGGCGCATACGGCGTTTAGTAATCGAGCAGTAGGAGATTTAGTAAATGTAGAGTGTGATGTAGTGGCTCGGTATTTAGCTCGTTTAATTAAAAAATAATATGCAAATTAAAAATACAGCACCGGTGTTATCGGCTCCCGGAAAAAAAGTAGGTATTGTGCGCGCTCGTTTTAACGAAAAAATCACCGAGCAATTACTTGACGCGGCAGTAGAGGCTCTGAAACAATCACACGTGGCCGAAGGGGATATCGAGGTGGTAGCGGTAGCAGGGAGCATGGAAATTCCGTTTGCCTTGCAACAGCTCGCTCGCTCCAAAAAGTTTGATTGCTTGGTGGCTATTGGTTGTGTTATCCGTGGTGAAACACCACATTTTGATTATGTGTGCAAAATGGCGCAAGAAGGCGCCCTCCGTGTATCGTTGGATCATCATTTACCGGTAGGGTTTGGCGTACTCACGCTGAATTCGCTGGAACAAGTGCCAGAGCGTATTCACGTGGGTAAAGACGCGGCGCTCGCGGCGTTGGAATTGACACTCCGCAGTTAAATTGGGCAAGAAATTTCGGCGAGCTCTTCGTTAAGTACACGGATGTTTTCGGAATAATCAATCGGGCATTCTACAATCGTTGGTCGACCGCTTAAAAAAGCGGTTTTTAGTTTGGGGATTAAGTCAGCGGCCGACTCCACACGCAGTCCGAGAGCGCCGTAGCTTTCAGCGTATTTTACGAAATCCGGATTTTGTAATTTCATACCAAACGCAGGGAGGTTCATGTTGCGCTGTTTCCATTCGATAAAGCCGTAGGCGTTATCGTTTAAGATGAGCACAACCACGGGTATGTTCTCTTTGACGGCAGTGATGAGCTCTTGTGAATTCATCATAAATCCGCCGTCTCCGCATACGGCGAGTACTTTTTTATCGGGGTGTAATATTTTAGCCGCCAATGCCGCAGGCAAACCTGCGCCCATCGTAGCGAGGGTGTTATCAAGCAGAAGAGTGTTAGGAGAAAAAGTACGATACTGGCGAGCGAACCATAATTTGTAGATGCCGTTATCCAACGCTACAATATCGGTATGGTCCATCACCGTGCGCACATCGTGTACAATGCGTTGTGGAAACAGGGGAAACGCTGCGTTGTCGTTTTGTTCGGCATGTTTTTCTATTAGAAGTGTGCGTAATTTTTGGTAATAGGTTTTATCAAACGTAGTTCCAAGCAATTCAGCTTGCAGAGCCCAGAGGGTGTGTGAAATATCGCCCACGGTTTGGAGGGTGGGAATGTAATATTCGTCAGGTTCCGCGGCGGCAAAATCAATATGCAAAATTGGTTTGGTTTGATTTTTGTTCCACACAAATGGCGGATGTTCATTAATATTGTAACCAATCGTGATAATGAGGTCGGCGTGGTCTATGGCGCAATTCACATAATCTTTGCGGTGCATACCAACCGAAAAAAGTGATTGTGGATCATTGTCGGAGAGCACGCCTTTTCCCAACTGTGTTCCTACTACAAAGATACCAGTTTGAGCAGTAAACTGTTGGAGTTGCTTGGTAACTAATTTGCGATTGCCACCGCTCGAAACAATAATAATGGGTTGCGTGGCGGAGCGAATAAGCGCCGCGGCCTGGGTAATGGCTTTTTGGTCAGCAACGGGGCGGCGATTGAGGGGTGGTAATTTTGTTATTAATGGTGGCAATTCGCATTCCATTCCGGCGACATCCTCGGGAATTTCCACATGGACTGCTCCAGGACGCTCTTCGGCGGCTGTTTGGATAGCGTGCATGGCCACTCGGCCGGTAATTTCGGGTGTAGTAATGCTGGTAGCCCATTTGGTAATGGGTTTCATAATTTGTACCATGTCTATCATCTGAAATTGGCCTTGCCAATTATGGTGTGCTGCTTTTTGGCCAGTCACGGCAATGAGTGGCATGCCCCCCAGTTGGGCATGAGCCACGCCAGTTACCAGATTGAGTGCCCCGGGGCCAAGAGTGGCCAAACAAAGTCCGGGCTTACCCGTGAGGCGGCCATAGGTGGCGGCCATAAATGCGGCCGCTTGTTCGTGGCGCGTGACGATAAGTTTGATGTTTGATTTACGAATTGCTTCCAAAAAATGCAGATTTTCTTCGCCGGGCAAACCAAAACAATATTCAATGCCGTAGTGTTCTAAAATTTTTACAAAAACATCGGAGGTGGTCATAGGGTGGTGTTATTAATTACGAGCACTTTTCGTTCTGTCATATCCTCAATTGCATAGCGCACACCTTCGCGGCCAAGGCCGGAGTCTTTAACGCCACCATAAGGCATGTGATCGGCACGAAAGGTGGGTGCATTGTTAATTACTAGTCCGCCCACTGCTAACTGGTCGTATGCTTGTTGTATTTCGTTGAGGTGATTGGTGAATACTCCGGCCTGCAGGCCAAAAGCAGATTGATTTATTTGGAGTAGTGCCGTAGAAAAATCTCGATATGATTCCAGTATAACCACCGGAGCAAACGCTTCTTCCGCGCAAATTTTCATGGTACTGCTGGTATTGGTGAGTACTGTTGGTGTATACCCGGTAACACCAAAACGTTCACCGCCAGTGAGTATGGTAGCGCCAGATTGTATGGCTTCTTTTACCCATGCATCAATACGTTCGGCATTTTTTTGATCAATCATGGTAGAAATTTGGGTCGCTGGCAGAAGTGGATCACCAATGATTATTTTTTTTGTTTCCGTGATAAATTGCTCGGCAAACTGAGTGAATAATGATTCGTGTACATAGATGCGCTGGGTATGGATACAACTTTGGCCGCTAAAAGAAAATGATCCGGTGACTAATTTGGATAGAGCAAGGGTAATATCCGCGCTCTGTGTTACAACGGCCGCCGCGTTACCACCCAACTCGAGCACTACTTTTTTCTTACCGGCGCGTGCCTTCATATCCCAGCCGATTATTGGTGATCCAGTGAAGGTGAGTAGTTTAAAACGATCATCAGTCACCATCAAGTCGCCGGTGGCGCGATCCATAGGCAAAATGGAAACCGCTCCTGGGGGTAGTTTGGTTTCGGCAATAAGTTCGGCCAAGAGTAGGGCGGAAATGGGGGTTTTACTCGCTGGTTTAAGAATTATAGGGCAACCAGCAGCAATGGCGGGTGCTAGTTTGTGGGCCACCAAATTGAGCGGAAAATTAAAAGGAGCGATACCGGCCACGAGCCCCACCGGAAAGCGGCGCACGATCGCTTCGTGGTGTTCGCCGGAGGAGTGACGGTCGAGCGGCATCCATTCGCCGTAGATGCGCTTGGCTTCTTCGGCGCCATCTTTAAAGGTGAGAATAGCTCGGTCTACTTCGCCCTTGGCGATGGTGATAGGTTTGGCTGTTTCTCGTGACAACGCCTCGGCAAATTCGGCGTGTCGAGCTTGGATGCCGGCGGCAATATGTTCTAGCGCGTCAGAGCGCACATGGGTGGGGAGATGGCGCAGATCATTTTCTACCGCCAAACCAGCGGTAATGGCTTGTTCCAGTTCGTCTCGGCCAGCGAGATAGGTAGTAGTTACTGTAGAGTTGTCGTAGGGGCTAATCACGGGCAGTTTTGCTGAGGTGGTAATCATTTTTCCAGCCAAAAAAATTGGGTAAAAGTCTTTCATAGCGGACAAAAATAAATGGTGAATAACCTGTGTATATTTATATTCTCAGAACGGCGCATTAAAGTCAAACAGTGGTTTTGAGTGGTCAATTTTGTCTTGCTCATGGTATACTCCCTATAATAAACGGACTATGTTTAAATATTTTTGTATGAGTTTTTCTGAGTTTACCACCAAAACTGTTGATGAGTTATATGCCGGTTGCGCTACTCGTTCAGATGGTTTAACTATGGATGAAGTATTGGCTTTACGTCTAAAATACGGCATCAACGAAATTGCCGCCAGGGAGGTGGGTTGGTGGTCGATAATGGCACGGCAATTTAAGTCGCCGTTTATCTATTTATTGATTTTTGCCGCCTTGTTGGCAATTTTTTTGGGTGAATTAACCGACGGTATAATTATTATTGTGTTCGTGGTGATCAATACTGTTATTGGTTTTGCTCAAGAATATCACTCCGAGCGATCGCTTACGCTTCTTAAAAAATTTGTGGTAGCACAGGCTCGAGTGCGGCGCGCGGGTAAAGACGAGTTGGTGGGTAGCAGTGAATTAGTGCCAGGGGATATTGTGATGGTAGAAACTGGAGATGTGGTACCCGCGGATATTCGATTGTGTAGCACCCATGCGCTGACCGTGGATGAGTCAGCCTTAACCGGCGAATCAGCGCCCGTAACCAAAACGAGTGAAGCGGCCACTGTGAATTCTGTCGAAATTCAAAGCGCAAACAATATGGTTTTCTCGGGGAGTAGTGTCGTGAGTGGGCAGGGTGTAGGCGTAGTAGTGGGCACCGGCCGACAAACCGCTATGGGTAGGGTGACCGCGCTCACGGTAGAAACAGAACGAGAAAGTACTTTTGAAAAAGGTATCGCCAAATTTAGCCGATTTATCTTGCGCATGATTGTGGTAATTTTGGTGTTTTTATTTTTAGCAAATTTACTTATCAAAGGTACTGCGAACATCGCCGAGCTATTATTGTTCTCCATTGCCCTGGCGGTAAGTGTTATCCCCGAGGCGTTGCCGGTAGTCACCACGCTTTCGTTGTCGCGGGGAGCGTTGCAGATGGCGCGCAATAAAGTGGTGGTAAAACGGTTGGCGGCAGTAGAAGATTTGGGGAGCATCGAAATATTATGTACAGATAAAACTGGTACGCTTACCGAAAATGCGCTTACTGTTACGCGTGTACTCGCCGACGATGCCACATATTGTGTGTCTCGAGCCATGGCGGCGGCTTCTTTTTTAAGCGAAAAAAAGCGCGAGCCAAATAATGCATTTGATGTAGCGTTGTGGGCAACACTCTCCCCAGCAGATCGAAGCACTGTACTGGCGGGTAAGAAGCTTAGTGAAATTCCATTTGATCCGGCACGGCGGCGTAATAGCGTGTGTGTAGGTGATAGTAATCAAGCGTCCATTGTGGTGCGGGGAGCGCCCGAATCAGTACTGCCACTGTGCACAGGTCTACCACCTGCCAAACAAACTGAACTTGGAGATATAATCCGCGCCGAAGGAGAAACCGGACATCGGGTAATCGCCATTGCCGAAAAAAAATTAGCGCCACACGCGGAAGGATGTTCATTGGCTGATGAAAATGATTTACAGTTTGTAGGGTTGATATTTTTTGAAGATCCAATAAAAAACTCAGCTGCGGACGCGGTGCGGCAGGCTGGGCTTTTAGGCATTGTGGTAAAGATTTTAACTGGTGATGGCCCAGAGGTGGCTGGGGCAGTCGCACATCAAGTAGGTCTTATCACCGACCCACACCAAGTAATTACGGGTGCAATACTGGAGAGTAAGTCGATAGATGAACAGCATGAGCTAGTGTATCGCTATCATGTATTTGCGCGCGTATCTCCGGAGCAAAAATATCATATTATTAAATTGCTTCAAGAAAAAAATGAAGTAGGTTTTTTGGGTGAAGGCATTAATGATGCCCCCGCGTTGAAATTGGCCAATGTGGCCATGGTAGTAGAAGGCGCTTCGGATATTGCCAGGGAAGCGGCCGATATTGTGCTTCTCAATAAAAGTTTATCAGTAATTATTGAAGGTATTGAGCAAGGACGAGCGGTATTTTCTAATACGGTAAAGTATCTCAAAGCCACGCTCATTTCTAATTTTGGCAACTTTTACGCCATCGCGATTGTGTCGCTCATGATTACATTTTTGCCCATGTTACCGATTCAACTTTTATTGTTGAATTTGCTGTCCGACTTTCCGATGATCGCTATCGCTCTTGATACTATTGATCCGGGAGAGTTTCGTCGGCCGCGGGTGTACAACGTGCGTGGAGTAGTTTTGATTGCTATAATTTTAGGGCTCGTGAGTACTATTTTTGATTTTATTTATTTTGCAGTATTTTCACAGCGCTCACCAGATGTACTTCGCACTAATTGGTTTATAGGGAGTGTGCTTACTGAATTAGCACTTATTTTTTCTATTCGTACTCGCGGGTTTTTCTTGTTTGCCAAGCGGCCAGCATGGTTGTTGATATTCCTTTCTGGCTTGGGTGCGGTGGTGGCTGTGGCCATGCCCTATATGGCTATGGGCAGCTGGTTGTTTCATTTTATACCCCCGTCTACTGGTGATGTGGTGATTATTTTCGGTATCGCTTTGGCTTATTTTATCATCACTGAAACGGGTAAATTGTTGTATTATCGGTTTTGGAGCTATGACTAAAATGAGGGGTGTAATGTTCGCCTGTTGATGGTTTAGGGTCAATCTTCTATTGACAGCCGGCCTGATTTGCTTTAATATGTAAGCAGATTAAAATAGCGCGGTAGTAGCTCAGTTGGCTAGAGCGTCTCCTTGCCAAGGAGAAGGTCGCCGGTTCGAATCCGGTCTGCCGCTCAAGGTCTAGGCCCATATCGCGGGGTGGAGCAGCCTGGCAGCTCGTCGGGCTCATAACCCGAAGGTCGTAGGTTCAAATCCTACCCCCGCAACAAATTAAAACATCCACCAGAGAAATCAGTGGATGTTTTAATTTGTTAGTAATATTGCAGGTGACTTTACTCTTCGTTGTGTTCCAAATCTTCGCGGTAGTAGTTTTCGTACATTTCCCAAAATGACAGGAATAGTGAAGCAATCACCGGACCAATGACGAAGCCGGACAAGCCAAAGGCAAAAATGCCGCCTAAGGTAGAAAAAAGGACTAGTAGAGGGTGCATCTGAGTATCGCGACCAATTAGTATAGGGCGTAAGAAGTTATCAATAGTACTAATTACCAGGAGTCCGACGGCGATGACAACGATACCGCGAGTAATATGGCCGCTGGCCAAAAGGACAAGGCCTGCTGGTAGCCAAACTATAGCGGAACTGAAAGCAGGGATTACCGAAAGCATGGTCATCACCACTCCCCAGATGATCGCGCCATCAATTCCTGCCATCCAAAATAATAGACCGCCTAAGGTTCCTTGGACAGCGCCAACAATTAACGTTCCTTTTAGTGTGGCGTTAGCGGTGGTGGTAAATTTATGGTAAAGGATTTTTTCATATTTATCTCCCAGCGGACAAAGATGCATGAGCATAAGGAGAAGTTTTTTGCCATCGCGCAAAAAGAAGTAGAGTGTGTATAGCGTAATAAAAAGCATGAATAGAAACGAGAACGACTTTCCTGCAAAATCAGTGAGCCCATTCAAAATAAAACTCACCACGAGTGTGGCTAATTCAGAAAATTTATTGACTACGCTTTTTGGGTCAATAGAGAGATGTGCTAGAACAGGGTTGCTGGCAGCTTGCTCGAGCGTGCTTTGTAGCGTGGCGGTAAGCTCTCCGCTGTTGGTGCTGAGCGCAGTATAGATATGCCTTGTTTCTTGGACAAGCAGCGTTCCAACAATAGTAAAGGGAAGTGCGATAGAAAGAGTGATGATGCCCAAGGTAATACCAGCGCTTAATCCAGGGTGTTTAATTTTTTTAAGAAACCAGGAATAAATTGGAAAGAATAGGCTGGCGAGAACTCCGGCCCATAATATTGGAAAAGCAAAGTTAGAAATAATATAAAAAAATACAAGTGTAATAATAGCCAAGAACCCAAAGAAGAGGAGGTGGCGGAATTTTGCAAAACTCATAAAAAGGTTAAAGTTAAAAACCTATATAGTTAGTATAACAAAGAAACAACTAGTCAACAATGGATACAGTCGAAAAAGTATGCGGACGTAAGCCAAACAAAAGGAGCGTGCTTCCGTAGAGGATCATCCCTAGAAAAATTGTGAGCGCCAAAGGGGTAGATGGTGGAAGATAAAGTAGTCCCAAAATCATAATACTGGTAGCTGCTAGAATTATGGCGAGCATGCGAAAATCAGGAGTAGTTTTGGTGTAAAAAATTGCCAGGAGCATAAGGCCAAATCCGGCATAGAATTCAGAAGCTACGGTTACAAAAATTGCCCCCCACATTCCAAACAAGGGTATCAAAAACAAGTAGCCAACAATGCTTAGTACAGCATCGCTGGCGTACACTAATAATGCTTGGCGCTGAAAATCTGTGGCTAAAAGAACGTGTCCAAAGGTCATTCCGAGCATTATTCCAATTACGGCAACGCAGAGTCCTCGGAGGATTGTTCCTGATCCTGCAAAATTTGATCCGGCCACCGCATTCATAATAGGGTGGGCCAAACAAAAAACTCCTGCAGTCATAGGGAGAAAAACCAGCGCCATAATAGACGTGCTTGTTTTGAGGAGGTGGGAAAATTGATTTGTTTGACGGCGAGACCATGCAAAAGCAAGGAGTGGAGTGAGGATGCCCATTACTATAGCGGCACTTTGGGTGATTATATCTAATACTCTATAAGCCGCTCCATAGAAACCAATATCTGTTTGTGAAACATAGAGTGGAAGGAGTACGCGATCACCTTGGAGGTAGATTGCGTTGAAAATAATAGATAGAGCCGTTGGCCACATGCGTCGGAAAAGAACGCGGCTAATTTCTCGATCAATTAGCAGAGCTACACCAGTACTTTGGTAAAAGACAAAACCTAGGTATGCACAAGCGCCAATGGAAATAAGTGCCATAATTGGCAAAAAAGCATTTTCCCCTTGGGCTAGTTTCCAGGTGCCAAACACTAAGATAGTACGGCTAAGCAATTCCCCAATGGTGATAGGTAATAAGTAGAGTCGAGCTTGAAAATAGCCGGTAAAAACCTGGATGAGGGCAAAAGCCAAAAAAGAAATTGCTAGAATGCCGGTAGCAATTTTGACTGGAAGTGGGTATGGGAAAAACCAGATAGAAATTGCGGCTAATCCGTGAAGAGTAAGCGCAGTAATGAATCGCCATGTAAACAAAGTATTAAAAACACGTGTTTTATCAAACAGCGGCTCCGAAAGCATGGCCGCAGTGGTAAGTGTAAAACCAAAATCACCGAGAATGGCAATAAATTGGAGCCAGCTCGTAGCGGTGGTGTACCAACCAAACTGTTCGGCACCAAGCGTTCGAGTCATGATCATGATAGCGCCAACGCCAAGGAGTGTGCTGGCTGCTTTACCGATCAGCTGAATAATTGTGTTGCCGCCTACGGTAGTGGTGAGGCGTTTCCGCATACAGGGGTGATTAGCGCTGGTTAGGATCAGTCGGTGAAGATGGTATGGTCACTCTGGAGTGAAATTTTTTATCCTCCGAAGACAGATTGAGAATAAGTTGTCGCAAATCATCAGGGTGAGGCACATCCATAAGAATGAATTTTGGTACTGGCCCGGCAGTTTGAATGGTAACCGATCCGTAGTCAAAAAGTGAGGGGATAAATCCTTTTACTTCTGAGGTAATATCTTGAATTTGATACAGGTCAACCTCAGCAATGCGACGAGCGAAAAGGGATATTTGAGCCACGTCGAGCATGCGATCGTTGGTAATAATCCATAGATCCAGGTAAAACTCCACAAAATAGGAGTAAAAAAATAAACACACGGACAAATAATAAGTGCTGGCTACTAATACGATAATTTGCCACACGGGAGTTCGATAGATAGTGTCAGTAAATAGCGAGAGGAGGAAAAAATAAAGAAAAACAGGGAGTAGTGTAATTAGTAAAAATAAACCAAGTACAGGAAAAAAAGTTATCGGATGGCGACGCGCTACGATTTCGATGCGTTCATATGATTTTTGGTGGATAAATTCAGTGAGTTTCATAGATTAAAAAAGTGAATTCCCTGTAGGGAGAAGATTGGCGCCCCAGCGCTGGTCCCAAACAGTGACTAGCTCTTGCCAGTTAGTGTTTTGGAGCGCAAAAAAAGTGACACCAAAAATAATAATGGTAAATAGGGCAACCAGAAGCGTTATCGTAAGGCTGGCGACGGTAAACGTGCCCGTATCAACAATGTGCCATGCATTAACTATTGAAAAAAATAAAAATGTTAATAGAAAACCAAAGTAGAGAAGTAGAAGGGTGTAAAGAGGAATAGTAATCATAGGTTTTAAAAAAGAGAAGTTGTCTCGGGTTCTGGAAAACCAAGGTGTTCGTAGGCTTTTTTGGTAGCGCGTCTTCCGCGCGGGGTGCGCTCTAAGAATCCTAATTGGAGTAAAAATGGTTCGTAAATTGTTTCGATAGTATCCATTTCTTCGGCAATTGATGCTGATAAGGTGGAAAGTCCCACGGGACCTCCTGAGAATTTTTCAATCATGGTGGAAAGAAGGCGACGATCGATATCGTCAAGCCCATATTCGTCAATTGCTAAAAGAGCAAGAGCGTCTTTTGCTAAACGAGCTGTTATTAACCCTTCCCCCTTGACGTCACTGAAGTCTCGAACCCGTTTGAGAAGACGGTTGGCAATGCGTGGAGTGCGACGAGAGCGTCCGGCAATAAGTTGGGGGGCGACTTCGTCAATGACTACTCCCAAAATTCCAGCATTACGGCGAATAATGGTTTCGATGTCTTTTTCTTCGTAAAAATTAAGGTGAAAGGTATGCCCAAAGCGATCGCGGAGTGGGCCAGACAAAAGTGACATTTTGGTGGTCGCGCCAATGAGGGTAAAGTGTGGAAGGGGCATGCGGAGTGTTTTGGCTGCCGGACCACTGCCGATAATAATATCGAGGGAATAGTCTTCGAGAGCTGGATAAAGCACTTCTTCGATGGTTTTATTAAGACGGTGAATTTCGTCCACAAAAAGAACATCGCCTTCCTGCAAATTTGAAAGAATAGCTGCCAGATCACCCACTTTTTCTAGTACTGGTCCAGAAGTAACTCGAATGTTCGCATTCATTTCACGGGCAATAATATGTGCTAGGGTAGTTTTTCCGAGTCCGGGGTTACCGTAGAGTAGTATGTGTTCTAGTGGCTCGGTGCGCTTTTTGGACGCTTCAATAGCAATACCTAAGTTATTTTTGAGCTGTTGTTGTCCCACAAAATCAACCAAGCGCTCGGGGCGGAGCGTCACTTCAACGATTTGCTCATCATTTTGAGCTTCTTCGGTTACTATTCGTTCTGGTGTGTCGCTTTTTTCTTCATTCATATCCAAACTATTGTATCGTAGTTGAGGTGTGGCGTCAAAAAATGTTATACTATTTTAGATATAGTTATAAATTCTATGAACGATTTTGAAAAAAACCAGGATAGAAATTATCGACGCGGTGGGGAAAGTCGTGAGGTGGGAATAGAAAGTAAAGAAAAACAAGAGAGTCAGGAAGCAAAAAAAGCCGCAGCACGGGAAAAGGCTGAGGCTGTGGGCAAAGAAGTAAAAAATACCAAGCAACAAATTCAAAACATTATAGCCAATATGCAGATGGTGATTGCGGCAGTGCGAAAAATTCGGGCACAGTTGGGGGTGGGAAACGGGAGTAGTATTCCTTCGCTTGTAGGTGATGAAGTAGCACTAAAGGCACTACGTGAAAAACTGAGCAAGCTTATTGGTCAAGTCTCCGATTTGCGCACCGCACTTATTCAAGAAGAAGAACGGGCAGTGCAGGAAGAAGCACAGTTTGCCGGTCCGGCTGAAATTAAAGCCGAAGCCCAGCGTCGAGCTGATGAGTTGTTGGAGCAATTGGGTTTAGGAAAAGAAGAACCAGTCTAAATTTGGTTTTATTTCTTGATAACTTTTTTGGTGGAAGTTGTTTTTTGAATTTCGATCGTGGAAGTAGTGGAGGTGGTAGTCATGTTGGGTGACAGTACGGTGATTTGTTCAACGCTATTAAAGCCATAAAGAACCTTGCCGTCAATCACTACTGCGGGAAGTTTTCTGTTAATTTTATACAGTGAAATCAATGTTTTCTTAGCCGAAAGGTCGAGATCGTAGTCAAACGAATAAACGCGCAAATTTGGATAGGTGGCACGGAGGTGGGTCAAAACAATGCCTTCTCGTTCACAGTCTGGGCAGTCTCCTTTATTGGAATAAAAATACAAAATGGTAGCCGGTTTTGTTTTACATTTTTCGGCTAATTTTTTGGTAAGCAAAAAATCTTTAATTTCCAGAAGGGTGTAGCTTTTTTTGAGGGAAAGTATTTCGATTTGTTTGGCGTCAAAATTTGCTTCTGCGTAGGAAAGTTTATTGCCAAGATCGTTAAGCTCAGGAGAAAGAAGAGAGCTGCCGGTTTCATCGCATGGTGCTTCGGCGAGGAGGGTAAATTGCATTTCCGAAGACAATAGATCCAAAGAAATACGGTCTTGAATGGCGCGAAGGTCATCTATTTTGTTGGTGCTTAATTTGCTGGAGATAGCAAAGGCAATAAGAAAAGCAGTGAGGGTGATTGAGAAAACCGTAACGTATTTTTTCCAGTCAGGGTAGTGCATAAGGGTTTAACGCCAAGAATTTTTTTGTAAAAATAAAACATTCCATAAGGTGGAAAAAAGCCAGAAGGGAGCAATAAAACCATAGAGAAAGAAGAAGGAAAAATAGCCGTTGTGGATTTTAAGTTTTCCTTCGGTGGATCGTTGTACGGAGAGAATAAAGATGACGCCGGAAAAAAGTAAACCGTAAGCAATGAGGGTAGTGGTGCCGGTATTCACGTAGAACCAATCAAAAGAGAAGTGTCGGGGAAGATGAAACCCAATTGTGGAATATTCTACTATTTTATCAGCGAGACGGAGACAAAAGTAGTAGATCATAAAACAGGTAAAGTAGATTTCGGCGAGAATGGAAATGAGCGCGGTAGGGAGAGAAAACATGCCTAGATTTCCGTATTTTGGATTAAAAACAAGGGTACGATAGTCAAGGACGTTTTTTAGGAATCCATACAGCCAGCGACGGCGTTGTTTATATAATTTTGTTACGGTGCGGGGGGTAACTGTGTACACAAATGCGCGGGGAGCGTTGGCGATGGGGTAGTGATTTTTGTGCATGCGAAGGGCAATTTCCATGTCTTCGGTATTGTGGGCGGCGCGATATAAGCCGAGTGTTTCAAACACGGTACGACGAAGAATTGAAAGAGGGCCTGGTGTTGCTTGGATAGCATTTAGTTCACCAAACATTTTTCTTAGAAATACACCCATGTTATATTCTACGCGCTGCATGCGCTGTAACATGTTTTCGGGGTTGAAGACACGAATTGACGGGGTAACTGCCATTACTTCAGGGCGTTCAATAAAAACACGTACGATTTCTTGGAGTGCTTCTTTGTCGGCAAACGAGTCAGCATCTAAGCAACCAATTAATTCGCTTTGTGTTTGGCTGATTCCAAAATTAAGCGCAGTGTGTTTGCCGCCATTTTCTTTGGAAAAGACGCGAACACGTGGGTTTTGAACAAATTTTTTGGCCACTTCGTAGGTGCTGTCTGTGGAGCCGTCATCAACAATGATAATGTCTAGTTTATCTTCTGGGTAGTTAAGGTTGAGTAAAGATTCAACAGTTCCGGTGAGTGTTTTTTCTTCGTTAAAACAAGGGACGATAATGGAAACAGTCGGAAAGCGATCGGGTGAAATTTTATTTTCTTCCAGTTTTGATTTTTTAGTACTTTTACTTTCTAAAAAAGTAAAAAGCAAAAAAACTTGCGCATAGAGTGCGGCAAAGAGAAAAAGGTAGAGAATGATATCGCCAATATCAAACATGTTGGTAGTATAGAAGGATTAAGCCAGATCGTCAAAGTGTGTTGGTGCCCGGGGCGGGGATCGAACCCGCATGGATTTCTCCGAGGGATTTTAAGTCCCTTGTGTATACCATTTCACCACCCGGGCGTACTGTGCTTTTTGTTCCAAAATATTATCATAATTCACTTTGAAAAGCAAGTATATGTACAATCTTGGTTTGAGTGTTATACTATAGGTAATTAACCATATTTTTTATGCCCCCATCTGTACGAAAACTCGTTATTCCCGTTGCAGGTCTTGGCACTCGTTTTTTGCCAGCCACCAAAGCTCAGCCTAAAGAAATGATGCCTATTGTGGATAAACCTATTATCCAACATGTGGTTGAAGATGCTGTACGATCAGGGATTACTGATATTATTTTAGTTACCGGTTCTAGTAAACGAGCAGTAGAAGATCATTTTGGTCCGAGTGAGGAATTAGTTACCCAACTTAAAAAACAAGGCAAAGTAGATTTGGCCGAAATGATAAAAACTATTTCTAATTTAGCCAATTTTGCCTATATTCGGCAAAAAGGCCCATATGGTAATGGCACACCGGTGCTGTGTGCCAAAAATATTATAGGCAACGAACCATTTGCTGTCATGTGGGGCGACGAGTTCTTTTATACCCCCAAAAAACCACAATTACGACAGTTAATGGATGTGTTTGATACTTATGGCGAAACAGTGGTGACCGCTTATAAAGTTAATGATACCGGAACTAATAAATATGGCATTATCGATGCCGTGGCGGTAGAAAAAAATGTGTTTCGTGTCAATACGATTGTGGAAAAGCCAGGTCCAGAAAAAGCACCTTCTCGGTTGGCAAGTTTGGGTGGTTTTATTTTTACGCCCGATATTTTTACTGCTTTGGAAAAAACGAAATTAGGAAAAAATAAAGAGTTGTGGTTGGTGGATGCAATCTTTCGTTTGCTTAAGGCACACCCAGTATTGGCTTGTTTGGTGGAAGGAAAGTATTATGATACTGGTTCAAAGCTGGGCTACTTAGAGGCAAACATTGATTTTGCTCTGCGGGATGAAAAAATTGGCAAGGATCTTCGTGCTTATCTGAAAAGTGTGCTATAATAGCAGATATGTATCGACGTTTTCGTCAGGGGATAGCTTCTGTGTTGGTGGTGATTGCGCTCATTACCACTGGTTTTGGTTGTCGTGGTTTATCTTCGGCCGATGTGGCTGCTACAGCGCCAGTCAATTTAGAATTTTGGACGGTCACTGATGATGTGGATGCGCTGAATGCCCTTATTGCCGCCTATCGAGTACAGCGACCTTTTTTGAGTATCACGCTTCGCCAATTATCACCCGCTGAATTTTATCCTCGTTTAGTAGAAGCGTTGGCTGAAGATAAAGGGCCGGATATTGTGTCGGTAAATGTGCGTGATTTGGGTTTGCTGCAAAGCAAACTGTCGCCAATGCCGGCCAATTTTTCGGACACCACTGTTACTGTGCAGAAATCTCAAATTGGTGGTGACCAAACAATTGTAAATACTCAGACCGTGGCTTTACCTACCGCTCGCGATATAGAAAATGTCTATGTGCGTACCGTGGCAAAAGATGTTATACGGCAAGGCGGAATCTATGGATTGCCGCTCTCACTCGATACGCTAGCTTTGTTTTATAACAAAGATTTGCTCGACCGTTCGGGTGTGCCAGAGCCGCCAAAAAATTGGGACGATTTTCGTGCTGCGGTTACTAAAATAACCAAAGTGGATAAAGTTACGGGCGAATTAGTGCAATCTGGTGTGGCGCTCGGTACTACCAAAACAGTACCTGCATTTGATGATGTGCTGTTTGCCCTCCTGGCGCAAAGCGGAGTAACTCTTGCCGACAGCAGTGGCCGAGCTGTGTTTGATCGCAAAGCGACTGCTAATGGTGATGATCCGCTAACGGCAGTGCTCAATTTTATCACCGACCATGCCAATCCAGGGCGCGTGGTGTATTCGTGGAACGATACGTTAGGAAATGGATTTGATCGGTTTACTCGCGGTTCAGTAGGCTTTTTCTTTGGCTACAGTTTTTCCACCTCGCTCATTCGGTCTGCCGCCCCGCAACTCAATATTGGAGTATTGCCATTTTTACAGTTAGAAAATGCTCCTCCTGGTTTTGCGGCTAACTACACCATTCAAAGCGTAACCAACAAATCAAAAAACAAGAATGAAGCGTGGGGCTTTATCAATTTTATCACTCAACCACCCATGGTGAAGCAGTACTTGGATCAAACCCATCGCGTGTCTGCTCTCCGCACCTACCTTTCTACCCAACAGCGCGACGAAACTCTTGGTCCGTTTGCCAGTGAGGCATTGACTGCCGAAAATTGGTATCGTGGACGCAACTATGTTGGTGCGCGTCAGGCACTCGGGGAACTTTTGGATGGTTGGCTGACTATCAATTCTTCCACCCCCGATAATATGAAAGAAGCACGCGAGACTTTACTTAATCGCACCGTAGCACGGTTTAATCAGACGTTATGAAAAAGAAAAAGAGAATAAAATTTACCATCTATCTTGCTTCTATTTTTTTAGTATCTCTGTCTTTTTTTAATATAGCAAGTGCGGATTCAACAGTTTTTTTTAGCGCTTGCTCAAAAGGATCGAGTTGTACTGATGTGCCTTGGAATTACTACGATCCCACCGTTGGTCAGTCCACAGAATCTAGAAATCTGATAGAAAGCGCTAATAATAATAGCAAACAAAAAATTGAAGATGATTGCAATGTGTCTGGTGGTACTTTTTTTTTCGGAATTCAGTGCAAGGATTTAACAGAGGCTCAAAAAAATGAAGCAGTACAAAAAGCAGAGGCATTCGCAAAAAATAAAATTGAAATCCAAGTACAGGGTGAGAAAGAGGCTCGAGCAAAACAAGCAGCAGCACTGGAGTCTTATGGGGCATTAGGCATACCAAAGTGTTTGTTTGAAACAACGCTAAGTTCTCGGTGTCGTGATGTCAACATTTTTCTAGTCTTTGCTATCAATGTGGTGAATTATTTATTTAGTATTGTAGGCGGACTGGCGCTCTTAATGTTTGTGTATGGTGGATTTATGTGGATAATTTCCAGCGGTAATTCAGAAAAAATTGGTGAAGGAACCGAGGCGATTAAGGCGGCAGTTATTGGACTTATTATTGCGTTTAGTGGGTATATGCTGGTAACGTTCTTAGGGAAAAGTATCCAGCTAAGAACGGATTTGCAGGTTGATGCTCCAGCTGCGTCGACAGCCGTACCGGCTGCCGCAGCTTCGAAATAATTTTTTATATGCAACGTATCTTTTTTTCCATCGTTTTTGTAGCAATGTTTATTTCGTTGTGTGCTCCACTGCAGTTAGTGTTTGCGAGTGATCTGCCACCAAACGCAACCACAGTAACCGCCCTACCAACGGCGGGCACGCCATCGGTTGGTATTTCGAATGATGAGATAAGAAAAATGGTAATTGGCCTTAATAAGGCGAAAATCGATAGCCCTTCTATACTGATCAATCGCGCTATCAACGCCATGATGGTTTTTGTAGGTTCAATCACACTGGCGCTTCTCACCTGGGCTGGCGCGTTATGGATGACAGCAGCAGGGAATAGTGAAAAAGTCGATCAAGCAAAACAGATTTTTATCTGGACTGGTTTGGGGTTGGTAGCAATTTTCAGTAGTTATATCTTGGCACAGTTTATTATCAAAGCGGTGTCAATAGGAAATGTTTAAGTTTTTATGAAAAAAATTGCTGTTTTGTTTGTGCTTCTTGGCGTCGTATTTTCTCCGTCTACTTTGGTGTTTGCGCAACAGGCAGAAGATGTTTGCGGTTGCATGTTGGGTTCAGGTGAGGACACTTTTGTTCGGTGTACACAAAAATCAGCTTATTCGAATTGTGAATCTGGCTGTAGAGTATTTGTGAATACATCCATAAGTGTTTGTGAAGAAATATTAAGAAAGGAACAAAGCGCAATAAAATCAGGTGAACAGGCAGCTGCAAAAGTAGTAGATACTGTGTCAGTGGATTCAGCCAAAGCGGCTATTGCCGACAAGCAAACACGTTATGATCTTAAAAATCCTATAGATACCAAGGGTAGGAACCTTGATGCCGCTTTTTTTATCAGCCTCATCATCAAAACCATCTTCGGTCTCCTTGGTGCCCTCACTCTCCTCATGCTCGTCTGGGGAGGATTCCAATGGCTCACCTCTGCCGGTAATTCTGAAAAAGTATCCGAAGGTACCGAAACCATGAAGTGGGCTATCCTTGGTGTGGTGTTAGTATTTGCGAGCTATGTGTTGGTGGATAGGGTGTTTAGTCTAATAAAAGGAGGTTAAAAAATATGAAGCCGCGATACTATTTTTTAGGAGCATTATTTTTGGCACAACTGGTGTCATCTTTTTTTGTCGTCGAAGCGCGGGCAGCTACGCTTTGTTATAAAGAAATCAGCGATAGTGGTGACGGGGATATTATTACTAATGGCAACGCCCTGATCGTTGGCTGTTACCCAGTAGCCGTAGGGCAAAAATGCAAGATTGATGAAAAACAATATGAGGCCCCTTCTTGTCAGTTGCTTTCACAAACAATTATTGAAGATTACACAAAAAAGATTAAAGCACCAACTGTAGAAGTAAAAATCGAAACGCCAGTACAGCCTCAAGGAAAAAACTGTAAAGACCCTGGTGGTTGTGATGTGGAACTTGCCAACCCGCTCCAGAGTAATATAACCGACGTAAAACAATTTATTCCGATTACCATCAAAACCATCTTTGGTCTCCTCGGTGCCCTCACCCTCCTTATGCTCGTCTGGGGAGGATTCCAATGGCTCACCTCTGCCGGTAATTCTGAAAAAGTATCCGAAGGTACCGAAACCATGAAGTGGGCTATCCTTGGTGTGGTGTTAGTATTTGCGAGCTATGTGTTGGTGGATAGGGTGTTTAGTCTGGTTCTGGGAAAATAGCGAAAGTTGTCCACTTGGTACATAGCGCGGTTTTTTTGGGTATGGTATACTTATTGATAACAGATTTACACAAATCTTCTATGTCGTACGCGACACGAAAGGAGGTGACAATATGCAGAAATTAAAATTAATCGCAAGTAGTGCAATGATTGCATTGTCTCTTTTTGGTGGTGCGTTAACAGCATCTGCCGCGTCAAGCAATCTTCCAACAAATCTTGGATTGGATCAAACTTATTTTGGTCAAACTGGATTGGGTCAACAGGCCCTTCAAACCACTATTGCTAACCTCATTAATGTAGGTATTAGCTTGCTCGGTATTATTACGCTTTTAATCATCCTTTACGGAGGTTACTTGTGGATGACCGCCGGTGGTAACGAAGAACAAGTAGGTGAAGCTAAAAAATGGATTTACTCCGGTATTGTCGGCTTGATAATTATCTTGTCGGCGTTTGCTCTTAGCAATTTCATCATTGGTGCTTTAGTAAAAGCAACTGGTGGAGTAACTGGTACCACTCCGTAATCGTAGTAGTTTTCGCAGGGGGTTCGCGCGTGCAACCCTCTGCGGGAACAGTTTGTGTATTTTTTGAAGAGAATATAGAAACTGTTTTTAGGAAATATTTGTAAATAAAAATATGGGGGTTAGTAAAATAACAAAACGCTGGTTAGCGACAGGAACTGCGCTTTTTTTGGTGTGTGGCGGGTTGATGTTGGGTGGGGTGAGAGCAGTGAGCGCAGTGAGTGCAGATGAATTTGGTTTGAATGCGGCGACACAGGGTACTTATTTTCAAAGCAATAAGCAAGTTTTAGGAGCAAGTTCTGTTGAAGCAGTAATCGGTAAAGCAATTTCCGTCTTTCTTGGTCTTCTTGGAGTGATTTTCTTTTTATTGTTATTCTACGGCGGCGCTATCTGGATGTTAGCCATGGGCGATTCGAGCAAAGTAGACAAGTCCAAAGACATTCTCATCAGCGCCACTATTGGTATTATCCTGGTGCTCTCCGCCTACGCCATTTCGAGCTTTGTGTTTGAGTTGTTGCTGGCGAAGACGCCTGCAGCAACTACAGCACCGGCTGCACCATAGTTTAACTTAATGTAATTATGAAAAAAATTCTTGTAACATTTCTTGGTTTTTTGGTGCTAGCACCTGCGGTTGGTGTTTTGCCGGTTGTGGCAGCGGCTCCTGGATTGGCTGGGGCGACAACGAGATTAGATCAAGCACTTGGTGGTACTGGGCTGAATAAAGAAATTTCAACACCTATTGCCGACATTATTTCTGCAGTGCTAGCTTTGGTGGGTACTATATTTTTGGCACTCACAGTGTACGCTGGTGCGTTGTGGATGACTGCACAAGGCAATGAAACGCAAGTGGAAAAAGCAAAAAGTATTGTTACCAGTTCAATTATTGGTATGGCTGTAGTTTTTTCCGCTTACGCAATTACTGCATTTGTGACGAGTCGGTTTACGAAGTCGGGCGCGGTGCAAGGGCAACAAAATGGAGTTGGGGTGTGCGTTTATACAGATGGTAGTAACACGAGGCAAACAATCCAAGCAGGTCCGTCTGTATGTAGCGCTTTTGGTGGTACTTGGAGTCAATAAAAAAATATTCATTTTTTCTCGGAAACAAATTTACCTGTCAAACAAATCCGTATGAAAAAAATCTTAACTTTTCTCGCTCTCAGTTTCGCCACATTTTATGTGGCGATGGCACTCCCTGTCACAACTCACGCTCAAGATTTATCCGCTACAATTGCTCAAAAGGCAGGGTATAGCG
>CAYTMT010000007.1:0-25925 GCA_964439095.1 uncultured Gammaproteobacteria bacterium
GTGTGGCTATGAAAGTGGATGGCGAGGTGGGGGGCAATGACCAAACATTCAATATGCTCGTTGGGCGTGATTTGGGAAAAGATTATTTGCACAAAGAAAAATTTGTACTTACTTCTAAACTGCTCACCGATTCGTCGGGCAAAAAAATGGGTAAGTCCGAAGGGAATGCGATCTCGCTCGCCGACAGCGCCGCAGATATGTTTGGCAAGGTGATGAGTTGGAGCGACGATATGATGCAAAATGGTTTTGAATTGTGCACGCGCGTGCCGATGAATGAAATCACGGAAATTATTGGTTCCGGCAATCCACGTGATGCCAAGCTACGTTTGGCCACCGAAATTGTGACTACTTTTTTGGGTAGTGATGCCGCCAAAAAAGGGCAAGAATATTTTGTGTCCGTGATTCAGAACAAAGACAAACCCACAGAAATTACCGAACTGAAACCGTCGGCCTACGACATTGTGACTATTCTGGTCGAGGCTGGGTTTGCTAAAACTCGTTCTGATGCTCGTCGCGATATTGAGGGCGGGGGAGTAAAAGCGAACGATGAAAAAATTGCGTCGTACGAAGCTGTAATTGCACCAGGTACGACCATCCAAAAAGGCAAGCGGTTTTTTGTAAAAGTAGTGTAGTTTTTTTGGACTTCAACGATTGACATTGGGGCAGTTTTATTGTACGCTTTTTTTGGTTTTCATCACCCCCCCCTCATATGTGGCGACCCAAGCAGGTCGTTACAGGAGTTTTACCGTGTCAGGTTTCCCGTCCGAGCGAATTGCGGCCAAGTACGGCCTTAAGGTCGCGGGTGACGTTCCGCCATCTCAGTTCAAGAACAAGCGGTTGCGCTTTGTTCCATTCTTGGAAGAAGGCGAGATGTGGGTAGATGGACCCGAGATGGTTTTTCGGGCCGAAGAGAAGAAAGCCAACCTCAGCCTGCTCGACGGTTGGCGCATGATGCACCACCGTAGCACACAGAAGAAGTTCTGGGGTATTAGGTATCGGTGTTGGATCGTGCTTGCGGGCACACTTCTTATGGACGCCGGCGGACGTTTCCACGTGGCCTGTCTGTGGTGGGATGGCTGTCGCTGGACCATCGAGATCAACCCTCTCGATTATCGGTGGTACAAGTCTGCGTGTCTCGCTGGCTTGTCCCCGTAGTTTTGGGCCCTCCAATCTGGCGCACTTCGTGTGTGTAGATTGTGGGGGTCCTGTTTATTTTTGTACCTGTTGCCAACCGCCCGCCATTTTGTTACTCTGTAGGTACTTAAATCTACTATCATGCTCTCCCACATTCACTCCGAAATCAAACAACTCCTGCTCGATATTGGTGTCACTGGTGACATCGTGTTTAGCACACCTCCCAAACCAGACATGGGTGACGTGGCATTTGGATGTTTTGCGTTGGCCAAAGAACAGCAGAAAAATCCGGCGGAAGTGGCCAAAGAGGTGAGTGCGAAGTTGCAAGTTAAGAGCTCGGAGTTGATTGAAAAAGTGGTGGCGTTTGGGCCGTATGTAAACTTTTTCTTGAATGGGGCGGTGGTGGCCGAGCGGGTGTTTGTGGCTGTTGAGAATAGCGTCGAAATGTATGGTTCGCACACTATTGGTAATAATCAAAAAGTATTATTGGAATTTTCTTGCCTTAACACTAACAAACCATTTCACATTGGTCATTTGCGCAACATTGTGACCGGCGAAAGTGTGGCGCGTATCAAAGAAAACGCGGGGTACCAAGTTATTCGCACCAGTTATGGCGGTGACGTGGGTATGCATATTGCTAAATCGGTGTGGGGCATTTTGCAACTGAAAGACGAATACGAAACAGCCAAGACAGCTGACACCGCTGGCAGAGCATTGTTTTTGGGCCAGGCCTATGCCCACGGTGGACGAAGTTTTTCGGACGACGAACAGGCCAAAGCGGAAATAACAGCACTGAATAAACGCGTCTACGCGCGTGATCCGGAGTTGATGGAAATTTTGACGACTACCAAAAAATGGAGCTTAGAATATTTTGCCACGGTATACAATCGGCTCGGAACACGGTTTGATCGTTTGTATTACGAATCCGAAGTGGCCGAGCGCGGAACAGAAATTGTCCGCGCGCATACGCCAGAGGTGTTTAAAGAAAGTGAAGGTGCTATTATTTTTCCGGGAAGCACGGTTGGTTTGCACGATCGTGTGTTTATTAACAGCCAAGGATTGCCTACTTACGAAGCCAAAGAAATGGCGTTGGCCGAATTGCACCTGAAAGAATTTGCACCGGATAAAATTATCCACGTGGTGGGTAAAGAGCAGAGTGATTACTTTAAAGTACTATTTGCCGCGCTCGCCCAGGTTTTTCCAGAACTCACGAACAAAGAAGGTCATTTGGCTGGTGGTTTTTTGCGCCTTAAATATGGCAAAATGAGCTCCCGAACTGGGGATGTTATTTTGGGTGACTGGCTTATTGATGAGGTGGAAAAATTAGTAGGGGAAGTGATGCGAGAAAATGAAGAACTGAACGGGGAAGATATTAAGAAAAAAGTAGCTTTGGCTGCCGTAAAATATGGGATGTTGAAATTACAAGTGTCACAAGATATTGCTTTTGATCTAGAAGAATCGGTAAAAATTGCTGGTGATAGTGGGCCGTATTTACTGTATATTGTAGCGCGTATCAATAGCATTTTGCGCAAAGCAGAGGTGGCAGAACCAGAGGCAGCCGAAGCAGTGGACACAGAACAGGGGGCTATGGCCGAAAAACAGATCGCCCTCCAATTGGCTGGTTTTTCGCTCGCCACCGAGCTGGCTGCGGCAGGTGATGACCCATCGTGTATTGCTCGTTATTTGATGGATCTAGCTCGAGCCTTTAACCATTTCTATCAGGAATGCCCTGTATTAAGCGCTTCTTCGGTAATACGCGCCTTTCGGCTCCAGCTCATCCGTGCTGTTCAGCTGGTAATGTCTCGGGGTTTGTACCTGCTTGGCATTGAAACTGTAGAGGAAATGTAAAAAAGTTATCCACACCTTTTCTTTACCTTTGGCTATAAATTGGTACTATTAATAAATAGAGCGAAATAAAGCCAAAAAAGTATAGAAAAGTCTGTATGGTTATTGACTCTCCTGTAGCCCAGGTTTTTTCCCGACTTCCCGTTGATGATCAGCGGTTTATCACCGACCTTGAACAACGGATAAAAAATGGGAAGGTAAATCTTGATACCTTGTGTTTTTATTTGTATACTAAGTTAGGGAAAGAAAATGTGATAAATTTTGCTTCGCTAGCCCCAGATTCTAAGATTCAAGCATGTATGGAGTATATTACTATTGGAATTTTGGCAGAGAATTTTACCAAATCTGATATTTCCGAATTAGTAAGTGGATAGAGCGTTTGAGCTCTTATTTTTTTATGACTTTTTTTAATCAATTAGAAAATTTCGATCTGTTTTTGGCGATTATTACCATAGCCGGCATGGGTGTGCTTGGTTCTTTGGTTTACCGCAGCAACCGTCGGAGTCTCACTAATCGTAGTTTTTTGTATCTAGCTGTTGCGTTTATTTCTTTTACGGTTGTTAATTTGTTGAGTTTTCGTATTGGTGATACACCCGGTCTTAGTTTGTTCTTGGTTCGGCTCCTTACTGTTTCTGGAATTATTTTGGCGTTAATGTTATTTCGATTTTGTTTTGTTTTTCCTGAAGAAACCTATACTTTTCCTAAAGAATATTATACCCTCATTTATCCTTTTATTGGACTACTCTCCTTGTTGGCATTTTCTCCTTTGGTTTTTACAGAGAAGATAGTGCTTTCTTTGTCCGGGCTCACACAGGTTATGGTTGTTAATGGCCATTTTACAGGGGTGTTTTCTTTTTTATTGGTTGGTTTTATTTTTTTCAGTTTTTTTCTGTTACTGCGTAAACTGGCCGGTACTAAAAAAACGGTACGAAAGCAGCTGCAACTTATTGGTATTGGACTCTTGTTCACATTTTCCCTTCTTATTTTATGCGTTTTGGTGCTGCCTGTATTTTATGATTGGGACGGGCTTCGATCTTTTGCACCACTCTATCTCTATCCGTTCTTTTTTGCTGCTACATACGCGATTGCTCGGCTTCAGTTGTTTGATTTTAAGGTGATTGCTTCTAAGTTGTTAGTTGTTATTTTGTTGGCAGTTGTAATTTGTCAGCTTATTTTGGCCGTACCGTTGCAACATCCATTTTACAACCTGTTTTTTGCCATTCTTCTACTTATTTTGGCTATTTTAATCCACCAAAGAACAGAACGTGATTTGGGGCGACGCGCAGAGATTACTGGTTTGGTGCATTCATTAGAGAAGGCCAATATTCGTCTCCGAGAGCTCAATCAACAGCGGGCTGATTTAATGCAACGTGTTACTGATCAAGTAAAAAACACTCCCGCACAGGAAGGGGTGATCGGTAGTCGTGAACACCTGTTGAGTTTTATGAATGCTTTTACCGAGTTAAATCGTTTGGAAGATGATGGTATCTATTCTTTTAAGGACAGTAATGTTAATGCAGTAATTGATGAGGCGCTGGTGGGATGTAATGATCAAATTAAAGAGAAGCGTTTGGATATAGTGTGGTATCCTCTTACGGATTTAAAGGGGTTGCAATTTGATGCGGAAAAATTAGGTATTGCCGTTCGGGTTTTGTTGTGCAACGCAATCACTTACAACAAGGTTGGGGGGAGAATTACCATTAATAATCAGCGTGAAAATAGAGGGCTGGCTGTGTGGTTTATTGATGAAGGTATAGGCCTTACTTCGGCTGAGTCAGATGAAATGTATCGACGCTACTATCGCAGTCAGGAAGCAGTAACCACGAATGCTACCGGAACAGGTTTGTCACTCGCTATTTGTCGTGCTATTATAGATAGGCATGGCGGTCGAGTGTGGACGCACAGTCGTGGTCAGGGCAGGGGGAGTGAATTTGGTTTTTGGATTCCTAGTCCAGACACGCAATATTAATTTTTTATGGAAAACACTTCAGCAGCAGTTATTAATTTTGGGGTACACCTAACCCTTGATGGGTACGGAGGAGATCCAGTTAAGTTGAATGACAAAGAATTGGTGTATAAGTGCCTCAACGAGCTTCCTGGACTTTTACACATGACCAAGCTCGCTCCGCCAGTGGTGTATTTAGCTCCTGGTGGTAGCCCGAAAGATTCGGGTGGGTATTCTGGTTTTGTGGTAATTATGGAAAGCCATATTAGCTGCCACACGTTTCCCGGACGTCGTTTTGTAAGTATTGATGCGTACACCTGTCAGAGTGAGATGGATACTGAATTTGTGATAAACTATTTTCGGAAAGCTTTTGACCTGCAAGATGTAGAGATTAATTTATTCAAGCGCGGAACTAGGTTTCCGGCGCAAGATTTTTAGGTTTTTATGGAAATGGACTGGAAATCAAAGATTTTTTTTATTATTTTTATAGTTTTATTATTTTTTTCCATTGGAGCAAGTTATTATAGGTTAATTTTACAAAAAGATTTTGAAGTTATTACTCAAGAATTAAAGCCGTAATTGTGGAGACATCATACAACATTGTTGGACAAATAGCGGGCGGTGTGTCTTTGTGTGCTTATTTAATATACTGTTATACAACAGTATATGGACATACTCGACCGAACAGAGCTACTTGGGGAATATTGACTTTTATTGGAGGAATGGTGGCAGCAAGTTATTATGCGGTCGGAGCAACGGATACAATGTGGTTGCCAGTGAGTTATTTTTTGGGTCCAGGCATTGTTTTTATTTTGTCGTTTAAATTTGGTGAAGGCGGCTGGTCTTTTTTGGATAGAATGTGTGTTAGTGGCGCTTTGTTAGGAGCCGTGTTGTGGTGGTTTTTTGACTCTCCATTGGTAGCGTTGATTGTAAATCTGGGGATGGATTTTCTTGGGCTTGTGCCGACGATTAAAAAATCATATCTACGGCCGGATGGGGAGGATAGGATCGCTTGGCTTATTGAGTCATTTGCAAGCGTGTTAAATATTTTTGCAATAGCACAATGGAAATTTGTTATTTGGGTTCAGCCAGTTTATCTGGTTATAATTAATGTATTTATTACTTTTTTATTGTTTCGTTCAAAAAAGAAGGGTGTTAATTTTTAATCTATGAATTGCGATTTGAAGATTAGTCAAAATCAAAAAATGGTTTATTGTGGAAGAACAAAGAAGGCCTATGATGGTTTTACTTATTTTGCCTGTCGAGATATTAGTCCGGGGGAAATTGTGGTGAGGACATGTCCGGTTTCAATCTCTGATCATCAAACGAAGCATATTTCTATCCAGTTTGGGGCGAATAAGCACCTTATTCCGAGTAAATGGACAGGGCGTTATTTAAACCATTCGTGTGAACCGAATTGTCATGTAGAAACAGGTGCTGATGGTTATCCGAATATTACTGCTTCTCGGCTAATTAAAAAAGACGAAGAAATTTCTTATTCGTATTTTATGACAGAGGAGAATTGGAGTTCTCAGTCGCATGAGAGTTATATCAGTTGTCTGTGTGGGGCAAAAAATTGTAAAAAGAAAATCATTTCTTTTTCTCAATTATCCAATTCAGAAAAAATAAAATTTAAACAACGCGTTTCCCGTTATCTTCAAAATTCTATTTAAAAAATATGGCTCCTCCTCTCGCTTTTTGTAGTTTTCCGTCGCCTTATTTTTTGTTTTTTTCTGATAATGTACCGCACTTAGTTTATTACTCTCATTTTTCTGTTTTATGTGCGGCTGCGGTTTTGGCTTTGTTTGTTTTATTTGTAGGGTGGAAGAATTTACCAAATCGTATATTAGCGTCGATGTTATTTTTTTTCATCCTGTGGGTTTTTTTAGATTCAATTTTTTGGGCAAGTAATAGGAGTGATGTGATAATGTTTGTTTGGTCGCTCCAGATTCTTTTTGAACCACTAGTTCATATTGGCGCTCTTTATCTTATGTATGTGTTGGTGAATAAAAAAGACGCCTCATTACGAGCGAAATTTTTTATTTTCTTTCTTTATTCCCCAATTCTTTTCTTAGCCTCTACAAAATACACTTTATCAGGGTTTGATCTCACTTCTTGCCTTAGTGTTGAGGGTCCTATCGCTCTTTATTTCACCTATTCACTGGAAGCGATCATTACCTTGCTTACTGTTGTGTTAGCTGTTCGGAGTTATCAATCTGCCACTACTATTACTAAAAAAGAAATTACCTATCTAGCCACAGGTATTATTTTGTTTTTGCTTTGTTTTTCTTGGGGGAATATTGTTAGCAGTTTTACCGAAAATTGGAACTATGCTCAAATAGGACTTTTTGCTTTGCCTGTTTTTATTGGTTTTTTAACCTATAGTATTGTCCGTTTTCAAACTTTTCACATCAAAATGGTTGGATCTTTTGTGCTTGTTGCAGTGCTGTGGTTGTTAGTCTTCTCCTTGTTATTTTTAGCGACAAACACTATTGGATTTCGTGTTACATTAGTTACGTTGTTGTTTACAACTTTCTTTGGCGCACTGCTTATTCGTAGTGTGAGAAACGAAATCCATCGCCGGGAAGAAGTTTCAACGTTGGCGAACTCCTTACAAAGCGCTAATATACGTTTACGTGAGTTAGATTCGCAAAAAACACTATTTTTGTCTATTGCTTCCCACCAATTGCGCACGCCGCTTTCTATAGCAAAAGGGTATCTCGAACTTCTTTTGGATGGTGCTTATGGAAAGACATCTGGAGAGATGAAAAAAGTTTTGGGTGATTTAGATGAAAGCAATGAGCGTCTGGTTAAGCTTGTTGATGATTTTTTAAACATTACCCGTATTGAACAAGGGCGCACAAAGTATTCTTTTGCAGATTTTGATCTAGTTGTATTAGTAGAAAGTGTGTTTAAAGAGTTGTCTAAAAAGGCCGCGGATGGAGGGCTTACTTTGGCGCGTGAAAGTAGCGGTGTGGTGATGGTGTATGCGGATGAAGAAAAAATTCGTCATGTAGTATTCAATTTTGTAGATAATGCTATTAAATATAGTGAAACAGGGGAAATTCGATTGGTGATTACGCAAAATGAACAAGGGACAGAAGTGCGTGTAAAAGACCATGGTATTGGTTTTGGTCCGGTAGATCAAGCTAGTTTTTTTCAAAAATTTTATCGTGGCCACAATGTGGAAGGTAGTAATGTTACAGGTACTGGTTTGGGGATTTATGTTTGTAAACGTTTTATTGAGAAACAAGGTGGTGCTGTCTGGGCCAAGAGCGCCGGACTTGGAAAGGGGAGTGAATTTGGGTTCTTGCTACCTAAAAAAGAAGTTGCGCTCAATCAAGAAAATATTCTCAAAAAACAAGACGCCGAATATGCGGCTCAAAATGGAGAGGGTGAGGCTTCTGTTGGTATCCAACAAAAATAATTTGAACGGTCTGTTTTTTAAGCGCCCTGTTTCTCCTGTTTTTGTTTTTTGAAAACTTTTTTTGTTGGGCTGGCGATGCTCTGGGTGCTGGTTTTTGTGGCAATTTTGTATGATTACTAGATTTTTTGCCAGGTGGATAATTTTAGTGTATACTATTCCCATATAAGCAATTCATTTAATTTCTTCCTATGATTTTTCAAAAACCATCACCCAAAATTGCGTTGACACCCATGCCAGCTGACGAAACGGAAGATCGTCCGGCTGCGAATGATGATATAGAAACGGTGGTGGGTCCTTCGGTAAATGTGGAAGGTGATTTTGCTTCTGAGGGCAATATTATTGTCAAAGGATCAGTTTCAGGAAGTGTGCGCACTAGTCGTTTTTTGTCGGTGGAGCCGGGTGCAAAAATTAACGCCAATGTGGCTGCTGAGAGCGCTCGTATTGCTGGTGAAATTCGCGGAAATCTTAAGATTAAAGAATCTTTAGAGCTTACTTCCACTGCTCGAGTGTTGGGTGATATCGTTGCTAAAACATTGCAAATTGAAGCGGGAGCATTGCTGTATGGAAAAGTTGTTATGCCTGGTTTAGAGGGTGCGGACAATAGAATGCGCCAGAAAACAATCGTCAAAAAAACATTTGAGGAGACACCTGTGGTAGCTGCTTAACCGTCCCTTCCTATTTATGTATGTCTATCTGTACGACAATTTTTTGCGTCAAAAAAAGTTTGCTTCTTCAGTAAAGGCGCTAGAAGTGCGTTTGACTGACTATGGTATTGCGGGAAAAAAATTATACCTCACCAGTTATATTGACGCCAAGCCAATTATTGATGAAGAGATAAAACGTGGCGCAAAAACTATTGTGATTGTTGGTAATGACCAGACTTTTGGCCATGTTTTGTCGCGGGGAGCAACCTGTGCCTGCACGTTTGGTTTTTTACCAATTGGTTCGGATAATACGATTGCAGAAGTTTTGGGTATTCCTATTGGAGAAGAGTCTACTAATGTGTTGGCACGTCGTCGTCGAGAATTGTTGGATGTGGGATGGATGAACAATCGTTATTTTGTGTCGCAATTGCATGTTTTGCCCGCACGGCTGCAGGTAGTGTATGATGGTCGTTTTATGGCTACTGCTAAAGATAAAATGGAGGTAGTTGTGTGTAATTTCAAGCCATTTTATTGGAAAAAAGACAAGCGAGATTCTGAAGAGAGAATCGTTCATCCTCAGGACGGAAAGCTGGAGGCATTTTTACGCCCATTGACACGCAGGGGCTGGTTCGGGTATAACTATGAGGAGCCCAGCATATTTCCGTTTGAAGAAATGGAAATTACTGGTGATGAACCATTCACAGTAGATGCAGACGGTAAGGTGACTAAAGAAGTGCAAGTAAAGATAACGCTGGCGCGCAAATCTATTGATATGATTGTGGGGCGGAATCGTAAATTTTAAAAACCATGTCGAAGTGGCGAAATTGGTAGACGCACTACCTTGAGGTGGTAGCGGCCGCAAGGCCTTGGAGGTTCGAGTCCTCTCTTCGACACTAAGGAGAATTGTATGCACTACATCATTGGTCTGCTCATCGTGTTTATTGGTACAATCTTGGTTTTAAAAGCCGAGTGGTTCTACGAAAATTTCGGCACCATTTCTTGGGCCGAAGAACATATGGGAACTTCTGGCGGGTCTCGGTTGATGTACAAACTTATTGGTATTTTTGCTATTTTTATCGGTTTGCTGGTATTTACCGATTTGTGGAATGAATTTTTGGTAGGAACCATTGGACGCTTGTTCATCCGCTAATCTTGTGTATGGAGCATGTTGGCACGGCACTTATCGATCCACACCATGTTTTTGACCAGGTGGGTCTACAACCTGGAATGCGGGTGGCCGATTTTGGTTGTGGCAGAACGGGGCATTTTATTTTTTCGGCAGCTCGATTAGTGGGCGAAAAGGGGATTGTGTATGCGGTTGAGGTGGTAAAAGATATTTTGGAGAGTATTAAAAGTAGAGTTCGTTCCGAGGGCTATGATAATATTGAAACGGTTTGGTCGGACATTGAATTGATTGGAAAAACACCAATTCCTAAAGAAAGTTTGGATGTGTGTTTTTTGGTAAATGTCATGTTCATGCTGAAAGATCCGCGCGGAGCATTTTTTGAAGCGGAGCGTTTGCTCAAAAGCGGTGGTTCGGTGGTGGTGGTAGATTGGCGGCGACAGATGGGTCCGCTTGGTCCGACAGCGGAGCGGATGATATCTCGAGAAAAACTGGACGATGCCGCAAATGGATCTTCGCTCGAGTTTGTAAAAGAATTTTCTGTTGGCGATTATCATCAATGTTTTATTTTTAAGAAAAAGAGCTAAATCTATGGAACCACACGTTTACACTTGGGGGCATTTATTTACTGCATCATACTGGTTTTCCGAACCTCTTACCGTGCACGGATGGTTGTTTGTTGTTTTGGTAGCGTTGTTTGGTGGTTTGTTGATCGCTGGTTTGGCTGCAATAGTATTTGGGAAAAAATGGTATGTCGGGCCAATGAAAGAAATATTGCGTCGAGTGGGAAATTTGGCGGCGACCGCCGGATTTTTGGGAACAGTTTGGTTGGTGTTTCGACAGGAAATGATTCCGTTTTTTGCATGGCGTTTTTGGTTGTTGGCAATTGTAATTATGATTGTATTTTGGTTGAGCAGCATTCTTCGTTATACACTGGTGCGCATGCCAAAAATATTGGCTGAGCAATCAGCGCGGGCTACTCAAGAAAAGTATTTGCCTTATAAAAAATAGACGATATGTCCCGCCGCCGAAAAGACTTGGGTGCGTGGGGTGAAGAACAGGCGGTGCAATTTTTGGAACGTCAAGGGTTTTCAATTATTGCTCGCAATGTGTATGCGCCGGTTGGGGAGATTGATATAGTAGCGGAACAGAATAGTGATTATTATTTTATTGAGGTAAAAACAAGGTCTTCAGCAACCTTAGCAACTGATTTATCTATTACTTCTACCAAGCGGCGTCGCCTGACTAAGGCGGCGCGTTTGTTTTGTTATCGTCAAAACTTATCACTTCAAGACCGGTCTTTAGTCTTTGCTGGTATGATTATTACTGTATTTCGAGCAGAACATAAGGCGCATATTCGTTTTGCGGTTTTTATTGATGGCAGTACACCCCGTTGACAATGTTTTATTTTCTGTTATACTCACTTTTAAGAGTCGCGCACCCTGCGCCCTCGTTGATGCTAAAATTTGTTCTATGAACTTTAAACAAGAGCGCACATTTGCCATGATTAAACCAGACGGGGTAAAAAAAGGTTTGATCGGTGAAATCATTCGCCGTTTTGAGCAACGCGATTTGAAGGTGGTGGCATTGGAGATGTTTCAGCCAACTCGTGATCAGATTGATAATCACTATCCAAAAGAAGAGGCTTGGATTCGTCGTATTGGACAAAAGACACTTTCCACCTACGAAAAATATGGTATTGATGCGGTGAAAGAATTGGGTACCAATGATGATTTGGCTATTGGAAACATGGTGCGTGAATGGTTGGTTGACTATATGATTTCTGCTCCGTTGGTACGCATGGTAGTAGAAGGTGTGCATGCGGTTGATATGGTGCGCAAAATTTGTGGCAGCACTATGCCGTATTTGGCTGATATGGGTACTATTCGCGGTGATTATTCTGCTGATTCACCAGCTGTGGCCAACACTGAACGTCGTGCTATTATGAACTTGATCCATTCTTCCGAAACTCCAGCTGAAGCCGAACACGAAATTAAACACTGGTTCCACGGTCGCGAAGTTATTTTTTCCTACGATCGATTTGGAATATAATTAGTAACGTAAAACAAAAACACTCCCAAAATTGGGAGTGTTTTTTTTATTGTTTTTTAAGCGGCTTCTTTTCGTGCGTGCTTGAGAAGGGTGCGACGAACGTTGCTGGCTACAAAGAAACGTTGTCCGTCGATGGTGATATATTGCAAGTTTGGTTTTTGGCGACGGATTGTTTTTTGGTTGGAATGACTTACATTGTTAGCGCGGCGGGCCTTTTTACCCGAAATTTCACAGCGTCTGCTCATACAGTTGAATAATAAGTAACTTTAGCGTATACTTAAATAGCAGATTGAGTATAACTGATTCTTAAAAAGTTGTCAAGCTATGGATATCTACAGGTTATTCTATTTTTTGGTCATTATTCCCTCGGCTATTATTCATGAATATTCCCATGGGTTAGTGGCAGATCGGTTGGGTGACCCTACCGCTCGCTATGCAGGCCGACTCACTCTGGACCCGCGGGTGCACGTAGATTTGTGGGGTACATTATTGCTACCGTTTTTGCTTTTTTTGGGGAGCGGCGGTACGTTTATGTTTGCTTATGCTAAACCAGTGCCGATTAATCCGTTTAATTTACGCAATCAAAAGTGGGGTCCAGCACTGGTGAGCGCGGCGGGCCCGCTCTCTAATTTATTGTTAGCTTGTGCGTTTGCACTTACGTTGCGAATTGTGCCCCACACCTCGGCTACTCCTTTTTTTTCTGCGATTATTAGTGCCAACGTACTTTTGGCTATTTTTAACCTCCTTCCTATTCCACCACTGGACGGGTCAAAAATTTTGTATGGATTGGTTGATGTGCCGTTTCAAACGCAGGTGTTTTTAGATCGTTATGGGTTTGTTATCCTTTTGGTCTTTCTTTTTTTTGGAGCGCCGTTGTTGGGCACAATAGTAGGCCTGATTACTCAATTTTTGGTACCTGGTTGGTAGGAGAGAAATGAAAATTGTATATGCTCAAAGTTTTTTCGGTCAGTGAATTTTTGGCTGCGGTCAATGAAATAATTTTGGGAGAATTTGTGGTAGAAGGAGAAATTTCTCAATGTAAAATTTCTCAAGGCAAGTGGTTGTTTTTTGACCTGAAGGATGGGGTGAGTGTCCTTAGTTGTTTTGCCACTATTTTTACGGTGGGGTCAGCGTTGGCCGACGGCATGCGGGTGCGCGTAACTGGGTATCCAAAAGTGCGCGAGCAAACAGGTCGTTTTGGTTTTACGGTGCAAAAAGTTGAACTCTTGGGCGAAGGAGCGTTGAAGCGAGCGTATGAATTATTAAAAAAACAGTTGGCTGACGAAGGTCTGTTTAATTCCGCACGCAAGCGAGCGTTACCAGAGCTGCCGAGCAATGTTGCGGTGATTGCTTCTCGTGACAGTGCGGCCTTTGGTGATTTTCATCGTATTTTAAACAATCGGTGGGGTGGGGTTACGATCCACCTCTATCACGTAACCGTGCAAGGAGAGTCGGCCGTGGGAGAAATAGTGAACGCCGTGCAATTTTGTAATGAACACGCAGCTGATTTTGATCTGCTGGCCATCATTCGTGGCGGCGGTTCGTGGGAAGATTTGGCGGCTTTCAATTCTGAGGCGGTCGTGCGGGCAGTGTACGGGAGTAAGTTGCCGGTGGTTTCGGGAATCGGTCATGAGCGTGATGAAACGCTGATTGATTTTGTCGCCGATGTGCGGGCCAGTACGCCGTCGAACGCTGCCGAAATTATTGTACCCGAACGTCGCGATATGGTGCGCCAAGTGAATGCACTTATGGACCACGCGGGTGAGCGGTTGAGTCATCGGGTGCAGTTGGCCACACGCACCGTTTTACAAACAGCTGAAACGCTCATTTCGCGGTTGGTTCGACCGATAGAACAGGCGCGGGGAATTATTGGCCAATTCGTGAATCAGGCCAGCATACTCGAGCGATTTGTGGAGCGTCAGCACGAATTTGTGGTGGCCAGTCAGCGATTGTTTCACAGTGTTGATCCTAAACGTGTGCTTCAACGGGGGTATAGCATTACGCGGAATAAAAAGGGTCGAGTGGTACGTTCGAGTCACGACGTAGACAGTGGCGACCCGCTTGTGATAGAATTGGCCGAGGGAATAATTGAGGCAGAAGTTGCTCGTCCGCAACGAAAATTAGGTATTTAAAACTATATGACTGCAGTTGATAAAAAAATAAACTTTGGCAAAAGCTATAAAGAACTCCAAAAAATTGTGGAGTGGTTTGAGCAGGAAGAAATTGACCTGGAAGAGGGGATTAAGCGGTTTGAAGACGGGTTGGCCTTGGCCAAAGAGCTCAAACAATATCTGGCCACTATGGAAAATAAAATAAAAGAACTCAAAAAACAGGCTGCAGACGTATAAAATTATTGCACATATATGGCCAAAAATAATTATCAAATTTTATCCGTGGGTGGTTCGATTGTTATTCCCAAAACTGGTTTTGATATTCCGTTTCTTAAAAAATTTCGCACACTTATTTTAACTCGCGTGAAGCGTGGCGAAAAATTTGTTCTCGTCATCGGCGGGGGTGGTACGTGCAGAGCGTATCAAGAGGCAGCGAAGGCGGTAGTGCCGCTCACATCGGTTGATCTTGATTGGCTCGGCATTCATACAACGCACTTTAATGCCGAATTTGTTCGGTTGCTGTTTGCGGCCGTTGCCTATAAAGAGGTGGTCAAAAATCCGACACTCCCTCTAAAGACAAAAAAACCAGTTATTGTTGCTGGCGGTTGGCAACCAGGGTGTTCAACAGATTACGATGCAGTGCTTTTGGCAAAACAATTTGGAGCGAAGACGCTTTTGAATTTGTCGAATATTGACTACGTGTATACAAAAGATCCGCGCAAATTTCCGGATGCGAAAAAAATTGAAATGGTTGACTGGGGTAATTTTCAGAAAATTGTGGGCACCAAATGGACTCCCGGGGCTAATGTGCCTTTTGACCCCAAAGCGACCGTGCTGGCCAAACAGCTGGCGTTGACCGTTAAATTTGTGCGAGGGACCGATTTGGGAGAGGTGGGGAGGGCGATCGATGGAAAATCGTTTCAGGGGTCGATAATCACCCCTAACATTACAGGGTAGTTTTCCACACCCCAGGGTTTGACTTTTTGGGCGGGGTTTGTTATGATTGATCTGCCATAGATAGCAGGTGAGCCGTAAGGCTTATAAATCCTGCTGAGGTAGACACAAACGCCATTGGCGTTTGAAAGGTCGGTTACCAAATCTGTCTGTGGCTTTTAGCCACTTTTTATTTTGTGGAATATGCCAAAAAACAAACAGCAAAAACAAGCAGTAGTGGGTTCTTTGACCGCAAGTCTCAAATCCGCTAAGGGCGTTGTTTTTGCTAACTTTCAAGGGCTGAAAGTCGCACAATCCGAAGAGTTACGTCGTCTTGCTCGTACAGAGGGTGTTGTTGCCCTGGCTGCCAAAAAAACACTCGTAAAACGAGCGTTGCAAGATATCGGTCTCGAAGATGTGGATCCAAGTCAATTTTCTGGCGGTATCTCGGTTTTTACCAGTACCACTGATGAAATTGCTCCGGCCAGAATCGTCAACGCATTTGCCAAAACCAACACGGTGGTTACCTTGTTTGGTGGTTTGTTGAATGGCGCATATATCGATGCTGTTGGAGTAAAAAATCTCGCGAATTTGCCAAGCAAGAAAGAATTGCTTGGGAAGTTGGTGGGAACAATGCAGGCACCAGTTTCTGGATTCGTTAACGTGCTCGCCGGAAATCTGCGCGGACTCGTACGCGTGCTTTCTGCCTATCAAGAAAAAAAATCAGCATAATTTAATTATTTTTTTATCTCACTCCTATGTCAGACGAAATGAAAGCAGTTGAGGTGCCAGCAAAATTCAAGGCCCTCGTGGAACAAATTGAACAGCTCACCGTGCTTGATCTCGCTGAGTTAGTAAAAGTACTCGAAGAAAAATTTGGTGTTTCTGCCGCTGCTCCAGCCATGATGATGGCCGCTCCAGCCGGTGCTGCTGCTCCAGCCGCCGAAGAGAAGACTGAATTCAACGTAGAGTTGACTGATGCCGGTGCTAACAAAATTAACGTGATCAAAGCAGTGAAAGAAATTACTGGTTTGGGTTTGGCAGATGCTAAAGCTCTCGTTGATGGCGCTCCAAAATCTATCAAAGAAGGCGTAAAGAAGGAAGAAGCCGAAGCAATGAAAAAGAAAATCGAAGAAGCTGGCGGCAAAGTTGTTTTGAAGTAATTTATCAGAAATTAAAAAACCCACCCTTAATCGGGGTGGGTTTTTTATTTGTCCTTAGAGATCGATGGTGTAGAGTTTTCCTTTGTTGGCAATAATTGCCGTTCGGTTTGGTTCGTCAATGATCATTCCAGTCGGAGAGGTGAAAACATCAGCCATGATTTGTTTCACTAATGTCCCGTTTTTTTCTAAAACAATGAGTCGATGTGCAATTGGGTCTAGTGCGTAAATTCGTGCCACGTCGTTGTAGGTGAAAATTCGAGTAGAAGGAGAAAGTGTAAAGGACAGCTGAGGCATGGAAAAGGCTGCTTCTGCTCCTTTTGTAAATTTTTTAATTGTCCCACTTGCAGTAATAGTAAAAATATCGCCGTCAATAGTGAGTTGTTTTGCTCCGTTGAGTGGGAGGGAAGTTTTAAGCCATGTTTTTCCTGCGCTAAACCCATCTCGGGTTATGTCGTGTTTAAAAATCTGGTTGACGTTGGGGGCAATGGTATAGAGACGACGGTTGTACATGGCCATATCTGTGATAGAGGATAAAGAAGGCGGTGATCCAACCGTTATTTTTTTCATAGCGTTATCCTCTGGGGTATACATGTTTAGTTCGTTTTGATTGCTCAATAGGAGGCCGAAGTCATTTTCTTTTGGGACGGCCCCAGAGCGGAATCCAGATACGGAAGCAGGAGAAGAAAGAGCGGATGTTTCTTTGGTAAGGGTGTCGTAGATCACAAGCGTTCCAGTGGCCGTGCTGAAGCCGATGATTTTATTTTTAATTCTGATAATTTCCATATCGACCGTACCAAAACCAGGAGCAGTGCTAGTGAGATCGGAAATCAAGCGTGGTTGGCTGATGTTAATTTTTTCAATGCGGCGCATGGTTGTGTTGATGCTGTCACTCAGTATATGGCAGGTTGATACGAAGGAGCTGGTGGTACAGGGAAGGGTGGCGAGTTGTTGTTTGGCTGATTCAACGGTTTGAAAAGCGAGTGTATTATTGTTGTAAACCAGGGCACTTTCGGCACTTTCCAGTATCTGTTTTATTTTTTCGGTAACTGAAGTTAGGTGTTGTTTTTCTTGGATCTGTTCTTGTTGCCAGCGTACATACCAAATACCCGTAGTGAGAAAAAACCCAATCAAGAAAATACTGAGAATGGTTATTTTGGTAACGATTGGTAAATTGGTAATTGTGGTGCGAATATTTTTCCAGGAGCGATCCAAGTTAAGAAGAATTACCGATCTTTTTCCATGGTAGTTAGTGATGAGAAAAAATACAGCAGCACATGTTTTGGCTATAAATGCGCACAAAGCAGAAAATATTGAAAAAATAAAAGCAACTAACATGCCGATTCCTAAAAGAGTTTTAGCAGTCACGCGCCACAATAATTCTGCGGTTGGGGCAAGGCGGATACTGAAGGTTTCATTTTTGGGTGTAGTCCCTTGGTAGGGGCGGATGTGGGGTGCGGTACTAAGGGGCGGGCGTTCTTTGTTTAGTATAGGCTGTGGTTTTTTTTCGCCGATTGTTTTTGACCATTGTTTTAATTTTTCGCCCCAAGCCAAACTGAATGAGGGCGAAAGCGTGGCGGCAGTTTTTTGTTCCGCCAAAAAAAGCGAATTTTCTGTTGTTGGCTTGCGTGTTTCCGGGGTAGTTATGAGTGGTTTATGGGAAAATGTAGCCGGTCTTTCTCCAGTGTGGATAGTAACGACGAGTCCACCAAACGAAGATCCACTACTAATATCGGATAGGACTTTTTTGAGGTGTTCGGCGCCTTCGCTACCGCTACGGGTGGTAATAATTTTGTGTAGGCGGTCGGTGTGAAAATAGGTGCCGATACTTTTAGTGCCGATAAATAAATAGTCGCCTTTGCTGATTTTGCCTTGGATAATTTGGGTAAACAACAAAGGTGTCTTCTCGGGTGCTATTTCTTCATCGCCAATCAGGTTCATGCGTTCATAGATGCCGGTACGATTTTTATAAAATAACAAAAGAAGTGGTTCGCCATAACTGGTAAAAAATATTTCCGGTTGTCGGATTACGCCTACTGTGGCATGAAGTGTTATCCCAGTGTTAATAAAAAATTCGCTGCGCTGATTAAGATCTTCGAGTACTCTTTCCAGAAGCGTGCCAGGGTGTTCATTTTCTGCTTCGTAATATTTTTGCTCAATGTCATCTATGGCGTTTTGCAGTTCCAACAAGTACGCTTCGGATGCGTTTTTTGTCTCGATAAGTGCAAAAAAATAGCCACGTTCTCGCTCGGCATCGGTTGATGGTTCGGTAATGTGCAGAAGCACGTGTGATGATCCGCGACTGTTTCCTTCAACAAAAAATTCGTTGACGGAGAGGATGTGGTGTAGAGACGAAATATCCATACAAGCTTTGACTTTTTAGCTGTATGTTATTATACTAGTCAATAGTAAAGAAGTCCAATATTATTTGATTAGTGTTCGTATGCTTGAACACATTTTTGGTTCAAAGACCCGAGTAAAGCTGTTACAGCTGTTTTTGCGCTCCCCAGAACGTTCTTTTTATGTACGTGAAATTGCCAGGGCTGCCGGAATGCAACTCAATGCCGTTAGGCGGGAATTGGCTAATTTAGAGAAGATTAGCATATTATTACAGGTGCCAGTCGTGGTGACAGAAAAAGGCGATTCTCCCCATGATCGGTCTAAGTATTTTCGGGCTAATACTCAGTCAGTTGTTTTTCATGAGCTTCAAGCCCTTCTTATGAAAGCAGAAGTTTTGGAACAAAATGAGCTGGTTGATTCACTGGAACGTCGGGCGGGCCGAATTAAGCTGTTGGTTTTTACGGGTCTATTTACCCAAGCACCCGAGGCGGGGACGGATATGCTTTTGGTGGGTACTGTACGTGAATCAATTGTGGCGAGTATTATTGCTCAGTTTGAAAAAACAATGGGTTACGAGGTGCGCTATACTATAATGGAAGAACGGGAGTATTTGGAACGTCGTGAGATTGGTGATAAATTTTTGTACAACGTTTTTGAGGCCCGCCATGTTGTGGCCTTAAACAAAATTACTCCGGTCTAAAATCAACCCATATGCATGTGTTGATTGAGCCTAAAACAACAGGGGAGTGGGTCATTCACGCGACCTCTACGCGCAATGATTGGAAGACGATGGTTTTTTCTGCCGATGAGCCATTATTAGTTTTATTGGAACGTGTGGTTGGTGACTTTCATTCACTCGAAGGAGTGGCCGTTGTGGTAGGGGTGGGTCGCTTTACCGCAACACGTGTTGCTTGTACTGTTGCCAACACTTTAGCTTCTGCTCTGGCTATTCCGTGTGTGGGGGTGGAAAAAGCAGATCTCACTACGCTTATTGGTGCGATTCATCAGGCGCCGATAGGAAGTTTGATTTTGCCTAGTTACAGTGCTCCTGCTAATATTGGTGGGCAAAAATAAATTTTTGTTATGTTACGAAAAGTATTACTTATATTTTCTATCGCTACGTTCAGCCTGCTTCTTGTCTTTTTTTATTTTTTTCCATCTTTTTCTTTTCATTCTTTGTTTTCTGCCGCCGCACCGTCTTCTTCGAGCACTGTTTTTTCTGATGACGCGTCAAATTCGGTGTGGTGGGGGAATTTTTTAGGCATCCTTACTCCTAAAAACTATTTGGTGCTTTTTTTAAACAACACCGAGCTTCGTCCGGGGGGTGGTTTTATTGGTGCCTACGCAGTGGTAACCATGCGGGCAGGTTTACCAGTAATTATTAAAGTGGAAGGGACAGAAATTATTGATGGGCAGGTTGATAAAAACGTCTTGCCGATCGCCCCGCAACCAATTGCCGATTATGTTAAAATCCCTAAGCTCTATTTTCGTGATAGTAACTGGTCTCCAGATTTTTCTGTTTCAGCATCAACCACATTGTCTTTATATCGTTTGGAAAATGGTGTTTTAAACAACTCAATTGATGCGGTGATTGGGTTTACTCCTACCGTTCTAGAAAATATATTGCGAGTTACCGGTCCCATTACGGTAAATGATATTGAATTTACGGCCGATAATTTTACTGAACGTTTGGAATATGAAGTTGAATATGGATACCGTGAAAAAGGAAAAACGTTTGGTCAGCGAAAAAATTTGATGGGTGATCTGTTGCGCGCGCTTATACCTCATATTCAAAAAAGCATGTTCGGCGGTTCCTGGAATGAGTATCGTATGCTGTTGGAACGTATGGTTAATGAAAAACATATTATGGTGTTTTCTCCCCACCCCGATTGGCAAAATTTTTTTGTGGAGCAGGGTTTGAGTGGTTCGGTGATACCTGAAAATGAGCAAGATTATTTGTTATGGGTTGATGCTAATTTAGGTGCACTCAAAACTGACGCTGCTCTCAGACGCTCTCTTTCATATACTATTGCTCCTGGAGCAAAAGGCGGATTGGTTGGAGAAGCGGCGATGTGGTATGTTCATGGTGGAGTGAAAAATTGGCGCACTGCGCGTTATCGTAGCTATGTGCGGGTGTATGTGCCGGAGGGGGCGGAATTTGAGCGTGCATTTACGCGTGATAGTAATGGGCGCGAAAAACCACTTCCCGTTGCTATCGATCAAGGAAAAGAACTAGGAAAAACTTGGTTTGGTACATTTGTTACGGTGGACATTGGTGAACAAAAAAATGTCGTGTTTCGTTATACGCTGCCCAGCCAAGTAGTAACTATGGTACAGAACGGGGTATATCATTTGGTGGTGCAGAAACAGCTTGGTACCATCTTGCCAGGGCTTTCGTTGCGGCTTGATTTTGGTAAACCGGTGACGGCGGCTCTGCCAGCTGAAGAAGTTAAACAATTTGGGGATAATATCTACACCATAACCACCGACCTTGCGCGCGACCGTGAGTTTGAGGTATCTTTGTAATGCTCATCTAACAAGGAATTCACATGTTTATCAAAAAAATCGGCATTGATCTTGGCACCAACAACGTACTCGTGTATATGCCCAAACGAGGCATTGTGGTTAACGAACCATCGGTGGTAGCCATTTCCAAAACAGATGGCAAGGTGTTGGCGGTGGGGGTGGAAGCAAAAGACATGATTGGACGCACTCCAGACAGTATTTCGGCCGAGCATCCATTACAAGAAGGGGTAATTGCCAACTATCGCACCACCGAAGCGATGTTGCGTTATTTTATCAACAAAGCACTGGGCGGCGTGCATTTTTTTCGTCCTGAGGTGATGGTGGCTGTGCCGGCAGGGGTAACCTCTACCGAACGTCGCGCCGTGATTGACGCGACCATGGCCGCTGGTGCGCGTGCTGCCTATATTATTAAAGCACCCATTGTGGCAGCGATTGGAGCCAACATTCCCATTGGTGCTGCTTCCGGGCATATGGTGATCGACGTGGGTGGTGGAGCAGCCCAAGTAGCGGTGATTTCTTTGGGTGGCATTGTAGTGGCCGGATCAGTGCGTATTGGAGGAAACAAATTTGACGAAACAATTGCGGAATATATTCGTCATAAATATAATTTGGCCATTGGGGTACACACTGCCGAAGAAGTAAAAATAAAAGTAGGATCGGCATTGTTTATAAACAAACCATTAACGATCGACATTAAGGGGCGTGATATGATTACTGGATTGCCACGTATTGTAACGGTAACATCCGACGACACCACCGAAGCGCTCCAGCCTGATTTGGAATTACTCATCGACACTATCAAGAGCGTGCTTCATGACACGCCGCCAGAACTTTCGGCCGATATTATGGATAAGGGAATTATTATGACTGGTGGATCTTCCCAACTTCGAAGCATCAACGAACTCATCGCCGAAGCCACTGGTGTGCCCACCTATGTGGCTGAGGATCCGATGTTTTGTGTGGCTAAAGGTACGGGTATTGCGCTGGAGAATATCGAGAGTTATAAGCGCAGTATTTTAGCGACGAAGTAAATATTATGCTTATCGGTATTGAAGCAGCGCACGCGGCGAAAGCACAGCGTACGGGGGTGGAGGAGAGCGCTTGGCAGATAATTCAACATTTAAAAAATACACTGCCCACTACGGTGCAGGTGGTGTTGTATTCGCATGTGCCGCTTACGGGGGCGTTGGCGCAATTACCAGCTAACTGGTCGGTCAAAGTATTGCGTTGGCCGTTTTCGAAGCTATGGAGCCAGGTGCGGTTGGCATGGGAATTGTGGCGGAATCCGCCCGATGTTTTTTTCGCTCCCGCGCAACTGTTGCCCTGGTACGCGCCTAAAAAAAGTATTGTGTTTTTACACGATAGTGCCTTCTTGGTTGTACCCGAAGCGTACGGCGTGCTCAGTCAGTGGTATCTTCGTCTCATGAATTGGTGGATTATGTGGCGCGCGGCCGTGGTGGTAACCAGCACCGAATTTAATCGCCAAGAACTACTTCGGTGGTATGGAAAACAAGCGGACCGGGTGCGAGTGATACCGCTCGCGTATGATGCACGGAATTTTTTTTTGGCAACACGGGAATTATTTGTCGTGCAAAAACAAAAAGTTTTAGATCGGTATGGTATTACCAAACAATTTTTAATTTTTGTAGGGCGCTTGGAGGATAAAAAAAATATAACCAATATTGTGCGTGCGTTTGAGCTGGTGCGTGACGCCGTTGATTTGCAGTTAGTATTAGTTGGAAAACCAGGAGTGGGGTTTGATAATATCGAACAGGTGATAACAAAAAGTGCGCACCGAAGTGATATTATATTACCCGGCTGGGTGGAGGAAAAAGATCTGCCGATTTTGATGGCTGGTGCCGACGCGTTTGTGTTTCCGTCGCGCTACGAAGGCTTTGGTATTCCTGTTTTGGAAGCCATGGCCGTGGGGTGTCCGGTGGTTATTTCCAGAGGAACTGCCTTGCCAGAAGTGGCTGGTGGTGCAGCCGAAGTTGTGGATATGGATGACATCGCCGACATTGCCGAGCATATTTTGCGTATTCTTCCTGGTCAACCACAGCGTGAAACAGCAATAAATCAAGGATTAGAGCGAGTAACATCATTTTCGTGGAAGCAGACTGCTGTGGCTCTGGAAAATGAGCTGATTCGATTGTCAAAACAAGGGTAATCTGCTAGTATAGAAGTGATTATTTGTTACCCTGTGCTTATTGGCCACGATCACATTTTGACCTCCCTTCGCCGCGCTATTCCGCGAGCATTGGCGCATGCCTATTGTTTTATTGGCAAAAGCGGAGTAGGAAAACGCTTGGTGGCACAAATAATCGCCGCGGAACTCTTGCAAACATCGGTTGAGGCATTATCATCGAATCCGGATTATATTTTTATCCGTCGTCTCTCTGATGAAAAAACAGGCAAGAAAAAGAAGGACATCACCATTGAGCAGGCTCGTGAAATTCGCTCGTTGGCCAGAGGTACTGCCTGGAGCGGCGGGTACCGCGTAGTCATTATTGATGAAGTGGAACGCTTGAATGTAGCGGCAGCGAATGCTCTTTTAAAACTTTTGGAAGAACCACCAGCCGGTACTGTTTTTTTTCTCCTCACCGAAAATGATAGTTTTCTTTTGCCGACCATTCGTTCTCGTTGTCAGGTGGTATCACTTCCCCTTGTTCCTGTTACTGAAATCATTTCGGGATTAGTAGTGCGAGGAATTGATTCGCTTGTGGCTACATCGGCGGCACGGTGGTCATGGGGCAGACCAGGAAAAGCTATTGCGTTGGCCGAAAACCCTGATCAGCTCTTGGCGATCACCGCAGAGTATCAAGAGTGGAAAAATATGGCCGCTGGTTCTTTGGCCGATCGCTTGGCAATGAGCGCACGTATGCAGGAAGAAAAAGAAGATACGAATGATGAGCGAAGTGTCTTTGATGAAAAGCTGGAACATTGGTTATTGTTTTGGGGAGAAGAATTGGAGACGTTAGCGAGGGGCGAGCATCCGGTTACCACCCGTTCGCTCAAAGAGGTATTGAAAGCGGTGGACGCCATCACCCGCGCTCGGGCGCTATTTCGACGCAATGTTAATCAGCGACTTATTATGGAGAATCTATTACTTGATTTTTAAAATATGAAAAAACACTTTTCTTTTTTGGTGACGCTGTGCACACTATTCATTACTACTGGTGCGGGGTGTATTAATTTTGGAAGTACAGCCCAAGGTCCAATGGGTGTTTTTCGTTCCAATGATAAAGGTGAAAGTTGGACTTCAATCGCCGCTTATCCTACAGCACAAGGAGTAAAAAGTTTGGAAGGGCTAAAAGTATACCGTATTTTTTCTGATCCAAGCGACACAAACACCATGTATTTGGCCAGTCGCGGACAGGGGTTATTTTACACCTATGATAATGGTGCTACCTGGCAGGCCGTGTCAGCGCTCGGGAATGCATTTATTTACGGTTTAGCAGTTGACCCTAAAGATAAGTGTACTATTTATGCCACTGATGGGCAAAAGATTTTTAAAACCACCGATTGTAGTCGTACTTGGCAGTATGTGTATACCGAGCAGCGCCCCGAGGAGCGGTTTGCTGCACTTGCTGTTGATTTCAGCGATAGTAATATTGTGTATGCTTTGCAGTTTAATGGTGATTTCCTTATGAGTGTCAAAGGAGGCGAAGGTTGGCGTACTGTGCGACGGTTTGGTCAGCAGATGCGTGATTTGCAGGTTGATCCACGACAGCCTCATCGTGTATATATTGCCACCTATCGCGATGGTTTGTGGCGATCTGAAGACGGCGGGTTAGTGTGGGCCCATTTACAGGATGGCTTTAGTCCGTATAGTGGTAGTCAGGAGTTTTATCGTCTCATTTTGAATCCAGGACAGCCAGATAGTTTGTTTTGGATTTCCAAATATGGGATTCTTCGTTCTGATAATGCCGGAGGTTCGTGGACTGATTTAAAATTATTGACCCCACCGGGTGGTGTGGTGATTTTTGGTTTTGCCATCAATCCTAAAAATCAAAAAGAAATGTATTATACCGGCACGTTGCTTGGTGAAGGTAATGTGCATGTACGTTCCACATTTTATAAGACATCAGATGGGGGTAATAACTGGATAACCAAGAAATTGCCCACCAATACTATTCCAACCATTATCCGTTTACACCCAGACAATGAAAATATTTTGTTTATGGGCTTTACGACGCTTGAAGAGTAATTTATACCCTATGAATACTAGTGAATTTCGATCGGAGTTAGAAAAAGTAGTAGAGTTTTTAAAAGGCGATATTGTTGGTTTGCGTACAGGTCGAGCGTCGACCGCCATCGTGGAAGATATTAGTGTAGAAGCGTACGGTTCGTATCAGCCGGTAAAAAATTTGGCTTCCATTGTGATTGCCGATGCTAAAACAATCAATCTTGACCCTTGGGACAAAAGTTTGTTGATGGCTGTAGAAAAAGGCGTGCGGGATTCCGGGTTGGGGATTAATCCGGTAAACGATGGGCGGGTGATTCGGTTGATTTTGCCAGACCTCACCACTGAACGTCGCGCTGAATTGGTTAAAATATTACATCAAAAATTGGAACACGCGCGTATTTCGGTACGCAAAGTGCGCGAAGAAGCACGGGAAAAAATTGGCGCCGAAGAAAAAGCTAAAAAAATTAGTGAAGACGAAAAGTTTCGTTTGCAAGAAGAA
>CAYTMT010000007.1:26025-27188 GCA_964439095.1 uncultured Gammaproteobacteria bacterium
CGGAGCGATGTGGTGGGTTTAGACTCTTCGATTATCATGCACCCCAAAATTTGGGAAGCAAGCGGGCATTTATCTGGCTTTACTGATCCATTGGTGGATTGCAAATCCTGTCGTCGTCGTTTTCGGGCTGATCATTTGCTCGAGGCCAAGGGGCTTAAACCCAACTTTGAACCAAACGCCGATCTAACCGATGTGAAATGTCCGGAGTGTGGTGGGGAATTAACCGACATTCGCCAGTTTAATCTAATGTTCAAAACTTTTATTGGCCCGGTCGAAGAACAGGCCGCCACCGTGTATTTGCGCCCCGAAACCGCGCAAGGTATTTTTGTGGATTTTGTGCAGGTGCAGGCAGCGACGCGTAAACGTTTGCCGTTTGGTATCGCGCAAGTGGGTAAATCATTCCGCAACGAAATCACGCCGGGCAATTTTACCTTCCGCACGCGCGAGTTTGAGCAAATGGAAATGGAGTTTTTTGTAAAGCCGGGTACGGACGAAGCTTGGTTCGAAACGTGGAAAAGCTTTATGATGTCCTGGTTTACCGATTTGGGCGCCAAGGCCGAGCATCTGCGCTTTTTTGAGCACGCCAAAGAAAAATTATCGCACTATTCCAAACGCACCGTGGATTTGGAATACGCTTTTCCGTGGGGTTGGGGTGAGTTGTGGGGATGCGCCAATCGTACCGATTTTGATTTAAAACAACACGCCAAATTTAGTGGTCGAGAATTAGAATACCGCGATGATATTACCGGCGAAAAATTTGTGCCGTTTGTGATTGAACCCGCGTTGGGTTTGGACAGGGCCGTACTCGCCTTTTTGCTCGATGCCTACCACGAAGTAGAAACGCGCAGTGGCGACGAAGATGGCAAGCACGAAACCGAAGTAGTATTGCGTTTGCACAAAAAATTAGCGCCCATTAAGGCCGCGATTTTGCCGCTCTCCAAAAAAGAACCGTTGCAAAAAGTGAGCGAAGAAATTCGCGCCACTTTGGCCAAAGATTTGATGGTGCAATATGACGAAACCGGCAGTATCGGTAAACGCTATCGTCGCCAAGATGAAATTGGTACGCCCTACTGCGTGACCATCGACTTTGATTCGCTCGAAGACCAAAAAGTAACCGTCCGCGATCGCGACACCATGCTCCAAGAACGCATCGCCATCGCCGA
>CAYTMT010000008.1:0-24731 GCA_964439095.1 uncultured Gammaproteobacteria bacterium
TCAATTGCGAGTACCAGCTGTATGCATTCATAAATTTTTTATGTTATCTTTTTTTCCATTATACTTTACGTTAAGTTGAGGGGTTTGGCAAACACATTGATGGTTTTAAATAATAAAAAAACCAGAGGGTTCTGGTCGATAAATACTTCGCCGATTGACTTGACGTACAACATATTTTACAGCCCAAGCATTAGGAATATTAATCCATTTCTTTCAAACCAAGTTCTAGCAAAGTTACTTTTGCTTCCTCTAGTTTGTCATTTCGAACCATAATATAATCCTTTGAATAGGTAGATACGATCAAAATATTCATACCTTGTTCAGCTATAGCACCACTAATAGTTGCCAAAAATCCCACAGAATAAAAAGGGATTGATACGTTAAGTGCAATCAGGCAGTAAACATCTTTATTTCGTTCTTTAAGTTCTAACTTAGAAAGATTATCTTCTTTTGTAACAATGGTAATTTCATCAGCGTCCTTGCTTATCATGAAATGGTCATCTGTATTCGAGACTTCTGAAACTTTGGCATATATAAACTTACCATCTTCAACTTTAAAAGTGCTCCCGATTAATATTTTTTTAATTCCGTTATTCATAGTTCAAATCCATTCTTGATTCTTATATTGTTTAGTAGATAGCCAATCGTGCCCGCCGTCGCCCCTTTGTGGCTATGGTGAACTAAGCCTGCTTTTGCTCGACTACAGCGGACTGTGTCTCGCCGTAGCTTCGCCATTGATTTAATTTCAATGCCTTTTTCTGCTTGAAGCCGACTTACTCGCCTATGCCCTTTGGGCTTCGGCGAAGCGAAGGCGGAGAGGGTGGGATTCGAACCCACGGTGCCTTGCGGCACACGGCTTTTCGAGAGCCGCACATTCGACCACTCTGACACCTCTCCATAAAATAATGCTCGTATCTTACCTAAAGGAAATACACTTGTCCACCCCTCGCTATTGACACAAACCACCATAAAGGAATACTATTCTACCTCAGTGGAGTGCGGTTTTGCAATTCACTACTGTGTGAGTTTGCTCATACAGCCGTCCTTGCCCTCGTTGGAGAACACTCATGAAAAAGAGTCCGTGTTACTGTGCGATCACCGGCAAGCAACTGCACGCCGAAGACCTCGTCCGTATCGAGGTGAAGAACCGGCGCCCCCTATACGCCAAGAGCAAGCACTTCCGCCCCCTCTACGGCGAGAAGACGGCCACCGGCCACTTCTCCCCCACCATCCCCGGACTCCGCGTGCTGACGGTGCACGAGAAGCCCCGGGTGGTCGCCGTGTTCGATGTGGACCACTTCAACACCCAGGCCGAGGTTGACCCTTCGGCTTACATTGAGCTCGAGCGCCACCTCGGCACGATCCACAACGACTTCCTTCGGGAAGTTCTTCTCCCCAAGACTGAGGCCGTTGTCGTGAAGAGGAAATAACTCCGACAACACCAGTGAGCCGGCCGACCACCGCGGTCGCCCGGCTCACCCCATCTTTCTCCACACATCTCTCCGACTTCACACATCCTGAATCGGTTTTTTTTATTTTCAACTCAAGTTATCAACAACACAAAAACATAAATCGCTTGACGCTCGATGGTAATTTTTCTACAATGAAAGACGCACTCCGTTTTCTCTACCAAGCTGCGGGAGAGTTGGTGTCTCAACCGGATCGGATTTTCTTAAGCAATCTCTCCTTCCCTACGCTACGGCGTATTAGGGAAGCCGCTTCAGAAATTTGGTTCGCCGTAAAACACACACCTCTCTGCGCAGCTTAGTGGAGAAAAGACCGTTCGCATGATAACGAACGGTTTTTTGTTGTTTATTATAATTCTGCTATACTAATAAATGGCATAATTTTTTTACTTTAAATAATTTTATGAACCGGAGGGGAATCCAAACAAGCGGCATATTTTTTGCTGTCGCTTTTTTTATTTTTACAACCAACATAGTATTAGCCGCGAGTAATGATATTATTATCAACGAAATTGCGGCTTTTCCAACAAGCACACACGAATGGGTAGAAATTTTTAATAAAGGAACCCAACCAATTGATTTGCTTGGTTGGAAATTTTTGACCGCGGCGAGTAGTGAGGTATCATTCGTTCACCACAATTTACCAAACACGGGCAACACCACTCTTAACCCCGGAGAATATGGCGCGATTTGCCAAGACGCTAGTGTGTTTTTAAACGACCACCCGGCATTTACCGGACTCACGCTTGATTCTTCCTGGTCCCCCAGCCTCAAGGACGATGGTAGCGGTGTGATTGGATTGCAGGATAACACCGGCACCATCATTGAACAATTTACTTATCTAGCCGCGCCCAATCACTCACTCGAACGACGCAACCCACTGCTTGAAGATTATACCTCAGCCAATTGGCACGAACACACGACTGGCGACACAGTGGGATCACAAAACAGTAACTACGATATTTCCGACGCACCCATCCCCACCACTACACCAACATCTACTACCGACACAACCACGTCAACCACTGATTCCACCACAACCACAACCGAGACAACACCAACCTCCACAGAAACAATTATTGTGCCTTGGTTACTTCTTAAATTAAATGAATTCTTACCAAACCCACCTACTGGCGGTAAAGAATGGGTAGAATTTTTTAATCCTGCTTCTACCAGTGTAAATATTACTGGCAGCTTACTCTGCGACAGCATCTCAAGCACATCGTCATGCAAAACTCCCACCGGCACATTACCCGCTTTAGGTTGGCTCTACTTTGAAATTGGAGGAGATAGTTATTTGAACAACTCTGGTGATAGTGTAATCTGGAAAAGCCCTAGCGGAACCATTATTGACCGCATTGATTATGCCGGGTCTCTTATTCCTGGAGAAAACCAAAGTGTGGCGCGAGTAATAGATGGTACAGATACCGATGCCACCAGCGATTGGGCAATTACTACCAATCCTACGCCTGGTCAAGGCAACACTATCGTAGCACCAGTCGCTAAGAGCTCCAACACAAGTGGTGGCGGAGGCGGAACAATTACAAAAACTCCACTAGCACCAACACTCGCCCCCACTCCTACTCCAAAAATTACTACTACCACCTGCTCAGGAACAGGTTGCCCTGAACCGCAAACTGGAATATTTCTTAATGAACTCTACCCTAACCCACCTGGAAGCGACCTGCCCGAAGAGTTTATCGAAATCAAAAACTTTTCTGACAAAAACATTGACCTCTCTGGATGGAAACTGGTTAATGGTAATAAAACGTTTTCTCTTTTTGGATCGCTTATGGCGCAGTCTATGGTAGCGTGGCCCAGAATTACCACCAAAATCACCCTCGCCAATACCGCCACCGAAACAATCCGCTTACAAAACCCAAGCGGAACTATAGTTGACGAAACAACCTACCACAACGCACCCGAAGGGCAAAGTTATAGCCGAGATACAAATAATGATTGGCATTGGACATCGCTTGTTACCCGTGGCCTTGAAAATCGTTTTACAGAAACACCCACCAAAAACGCTTCTTCCACAATGGAATTAGTATGGAAACTAACTACCCCTAGAACTGCTGACATTGGCGAAATGGCAGATTTTAACGCCGAAGATACGGCTGATCCACGCGGCGGAACAATCGACATGCGTTGGGAATTTAATGACGGCGTTGTGCTTACAGGCATGGAAATAGAACGAACGTTTTCTACTTCTGGCGTTTTTTCTGCTACTGTCTTTGCCACCAGCACCAGCGGTGCTATCGGACAACGCACCTTTACTATTATTGTTGGCAACGCTGATATTGGAGATCGAGACGTTGTTATCAGCGAAATTTTTATCAACCCCACGGGCGCTGATAACCAAGAATTTATAGAACTCTTTAACCCCACCTCGAGCACCATCGACTTGTCCCAATACACACTCACCTACACAACCAAGGAATACACCCTACCGACTGAAACAAAAATTTACCCTCATGGTTTTTTAACTTTCTACCGCACCGTAACCCGTTTTAGTTTAAGCAATGCTGGTGGAAAAATTTCGTTACTTAGCCCACAAAAAGAAATCATCGATACCGCACGCTATGGAAAAGCTGAAAGCGGCCTCAGTTTTGCCCTGATTGATAATGAATGGCACTGGGTGGAAACTCCAACCCCAGGCAAACCACCTCTTTTATCCGAAACCGCCTTTAATTCACCTCTCAGCACCTCTTTAACAAGACGTGTTGTGGTAAATTTTGCAAAAAGCCTCGCCGATGCACGCGATTTGGAAAATAAAGCGCGCGTAGTAGTGAACGGCATCGTGAGTGTTTTGCCAAATATTTTTGGCAGCCAGTATTTCTATATCAGTGATACCACCGGAGGCATCCAAGTTTTCTTTTCCCGCAAAGACTTTCCCCCACTTAAAATTGGCGACCGAGTGCGAATTACTGGCGAACGATCAGCAAGCCAGGGTGTGGAACGAATTAAAATAAAAAATAAAGAAGATGTTGATATTTTATCTATCGAAAACCCACTTCCCATCACTTCTGTTTTAGCAGATGAGATTGATGCCGACCGAGCTGGTAGCCTGGCAACGATTGTTGGAGAAATTACCGAAATAAAAGGTAGTCGCATCTACTTGGATGATGGTCAAAATGAATTTGTAGTGGTTTTAAAAACAGGTAGTCGCATCGTCAAAGAAACATTACATGAAGGTGCGCGCGTAAAAATTACTGGCATTATAGAAATATCAGGTGGCACTTGGTCGCTACTACCACGATCCCCTGACGATATGGTTGTATTAACAAAAATCTCTTCTGCTCCCAACACCACTTCCACCAGCACACCCGACCAATACACGACCGCCACTGTCAGTGGAATGGCCGCGCTTATTTTGGGATTTGTGGCCCGCGCCCGCGGCATAATTGTGATTGGTGCTATAAAAAAAGTAGGCGGAAAAATTATCGCTTCACTCCCCCTACGCCGAGGATAGAAACAAAAAACCGCCCCAGGCATGGTGGGGCGGTTTTTAAATTTGTTTTTTACCATTCCAAAGCACCGCCGGTTTTATACTCGGTAACTCTAGTCTCGAAAAAGTTTTTCTCTTTGGACATATCGATTGTCTCCGACATCCATGGAAATGGATTTTGGCTTCCATATACCGGTGCCAAACCAATACGACTCAACCGGCGATCGGCAATATACTGAATATACTGACGAAAATTTTCAGCATTCATACCAAAAATTCCTGTAGGAAATGCACTGGTGGCAAAAGTGCACTCCAATTCTGTGCCTTGTTTTACCAGGTCCAAGATATGAGCTTGAAATGCCGGGGTCCACACTTCTGGTTGCTCTTCTTTTATACTGTTTATTAATTCAATACCAAAATTAAGATGCTGTGATTCATCACGCATAATATACTCAATTTGTTCAGCCGAACCCACCATTTTATTCTGACGTTTAAATCCAAGAATAACCGCAAATGCACTATAGAAGAAAATGCCTTCCATGATCAGCGAGAAAATAACAATATTTTCTACAAACTTTTGGTCATTCTCCAATGTACCGGTCTTAAAGAGTGGGTTAAAAATACCTTCGTTAAAACTCAAAATAAAAGCGTCTTTTTCGTAGATACTTTTCACTTCACGGTACATGTTAAAAATTTCACCACCATCCAGCGCCAAGCTTTCCACAATATATTGATAAGCATGCGTGTGCACCGCTTCTTCATAGGCCTGGCGAAGCAAGTACATGCGACACTCTGGAGATGTAATATGGCGGTAAGCTGCTAATACCAAATTATTGGCAGCAATTGAATCAGCTGTGGTAAAAAAACCCAACACTGTCTTAAACGCTAGTCGTTCATCATCCGAAAGTACGTTGGTTGCTTTCCATTGCTCCACATCTTTCTGCATGTTAATTTCTGTGGGCAGCCAATGATTGGCATTGCCCGTGGTATAGGCCTCCCATGCAAACGTGTGTTTCATGGGGTAAAGCTGAATCACATCAGCATCGGCACCGTTGATAATACGGCGCTGGTTGATGTTGATGCGCTCATTGGTAAAAGTAATAGGCATAAAAAGATGCGATAAATAATTTATTGACAAGCCTCACAGGTTGGATCGTTGATACGACAGAGTTTTACAACCTGGTCATCAACAAATGACATCACTGAAACAGGAGTCTCCGGCATTGGCGCGACATCTGACTGTGGTGTCGGAACAGTGACCGGAACAAAACTGGCGACTGGGATAGAGTTTGGTGGAACGGTTATTTTCGGAGCAGCCACAATACTTTCCATAACTGGCATAGGTGCAGTCATGCCTTCAGTAACACCTTCAGCAGAACTACGCTTATGAGTAGAACCAAATTCCGCAATACTCACCGTTGATTTTTCTACCTGTGAAGCAGCTAGTGTGCGCAAATAATAGGTAGTTTTAAGGCCCATTTTCCATACATAGGTATAGATATCACTAATTTCCTTACCCGAAGCTCCCAGATAAAAAATGTTGAGCGATTGGCTTTGATCAATCCACTTTCCACGATAAGCAGCTGCCTTTACCAGCCACATAGGCGAAATCTGGAATGCTTCTTTATATTTATTGCGCAATTCTAAGGGAATTTCTTCGATAGTAGAAATATTGCCGTCATTATACTTAATTTTCTTCACCATCAGCTCATTCCACAGGCCTAACTTCTTCAAATCAGCCACAAGATAGTTGTTAATCACCGTAAAGTCGCCGCTCTGGTTGGCTTTTACATAGATATTTTTGTAGATTGGCTCAATCGAAGGAACAGAACCAGCAATATTAGAGATCGTAGCGGTAGGGGCAATAGCCATACAGTTGGAATTGCGCATACCATATTTGCGTACCGACTCCCGAACCACCGTCCAGTCCATGGTGGCCAAGCGATCCACATCGATTTTTTCTCCACGCTCATCTTCCAACAATGAAATAGTGTCAACGGGGAACAAGCCACGATCCCATTTAGAACCACGATACGAAGAATACGCACCTTTTTCGTGGGCCAACTCGGAAGAAGCTAAGATGGCATAGTAAGAAATTACTTCCATGCTCTGATCGGCAAAACGCACACAGCGCTCTGAAGCAAAATCAATATCAAGCAAGTACAGCGCATCTTGAAAACCCATAATTCCCAGACCTACCGGACGATGCTTCATGTTGGAGTTTTTAGCTTCGATGGTGGGGTAAAAATTTACATCAATTACATTGTCGAGCATGCGCATAGCCAACATGACCGTGTCTTTCAGGAGCGCTGTGTCCAGTTTTTTATCACGCAAATGACGGACCAAGTTCACGGAACCAAGGTTACATACTGCCGTTTCGTCAGCCGAGGTGTTCAGTGTAATTTCAGTACACAAATTGGAATTATGCACGACACCAGCGTGATCTTGCGGAGAACGAATGTTGCTCGGATCTTTAAAGGTTACCCAGGGGTGACCAGTTTCAAACAACATGGATAAAATTTTCTTCCAAAGATCACGTGCTTTAATGGTTTTAAATAAATTTATTTTGCCTTGACGCACCTGTTCTTCATACCACTCATAGCGTTCTTTGAATTTACGACCATAAATATGGTGCAGGTCCGGTGTTTCGTCTGGAGAAAATAATGTCCAATCACCATCTGCAGCAACACGTTGCATAAACAAGTCCGGAATCCATGACGCGGTATCCATATCGTGAGTGCGACGACGTTCATCACCAGTGTTTTTACGAAGTTCGGTAAAACTTTCAATATCATAATGCCACACTTCTAGGTAGGCACAAGTCGCACCACGACGGCGACCGCTCCGGTTGATAGCGGCAGTAGTATCGTTAGCTACTTTCAAAAATGGAATAATACCCTGACTCTCTACTCCCGTTCCTTTGATTTGCGCTCCCGTTCCGCGTAAGTTTGTCCAATCGTTTCCTAATCCACCGGACCATTTGGATAATTGAGCATTATCAGAAATACATTTGAAAATATGATCCAAAGAGTCCTCTACCGTGGTAAGGTAACACGAAGAAAGCTGAGGGTGAGTAGTACCAGCGTGAAACAGTGTTGGGGTGGAAGGAACAAAGCGAAGAGAAGAAATATTTTCGTAAAATTTAACTGCCCAATCATCTTTATACTGTTCGTTCAAAGCAATTCCCATCGACACGCGCATCCAAAAAGCCTGAATCGTTTCAAGCACCTGATGTGTATTCGGGTCTTGAATCAAATATCGATCGTACAGAGTCTGCACTCCCAGATACCAAAACAAATCATCACGTTCTGGTTTGAGCGCTTCGGCTAAACGTTCCAAATTAAATTCTAACAAGCGTGCATCAAGCCGGCCGATGGAGATTGCTTGTTTTAAATTAGAAATAAACGTAGCCCGATATTGCGCGTCACGATTTGCAAAATCCACTGTCTCTTCTCCAATGACTTCTTTCTGTAAACGACTATTCAACAGGCGCGCTGCCAATTTAGAATAGGCAGGATCAAGCTCGATCATAGAACGAGCCACCATGATGAGCGACTTAAACACCTCGCTGGTTTTAATACCGTCATACACCTCAGACTGACATTGAAGCGCTACCATTTCTACATTGATTTCGCTTGACAGTTCCCCTACGCAATACGACAACGTGCGTTTGATTTTGTCCAAAGAGAACTTCTCCGATGACCCGTTGCGCTTGATTACCATTATGTGTTTTTCGTCTTCTTCTGCGGCACGTTTTTTGCTATGTTCGTAGCGATAAATAATATACGCCTTGGCTACATCAAAAAAACCATCTTTCATCAAAACTTGTTCCACGGCATTTTGCACATCTTCAACAGTAGGTACACTAGTCACAAAACGCTGTTCCATTTCTTCCATTGCTTGGCGAGATAAATTTTCTAACAAGGTGTTTTCAACACCACCGCGCACTTCGATGAAGGCAGCCTCAATAGCATGAATTATTTTTTCTGCGTCGAAGCGCACAATAGCGCCGTTACGTTTTTTGATGCTCTGTATGGACATACAGGAAAAAAATAGACAAGGATTAAATTCCTTGTCTATTATAGCATGAGGGTACCACTACCGGTAGTGGTACTTATCCACAATCAAATACTAGATATTGTGTTTTTAGCCAATTTGAGCACTTGCCACCGACCAGTCTATGGCTTGTATAAATGCCGCGATATAATCAGCTCGTTTTATCCCGTAATCCAACACAAATGCGTGCTCAAACACATCCATAATCACAACCGGTACTGCCCCGGCCAGATGACCAGCGTCATGTTCGTTGATCCACACATTAAACAACCTCTTCGAGAGAACGTCATAGGCTAAAACGGCCCAACCTATCCCTCGCATCGCGCCCACTCCTTTGAATTCCGCCAACCAAGCATCAAAACTGCCAAACTGCTCGGTAATTAGCTCGGCCAAGTGGGAAGACGTCTCCAATGCTACTCCACCGTTTTTCATGCCACCAAAATAAAGTTCGTGGAGTCGCATCCCGTTGAACTCCCATCCAAAACGACGCTTGAGTTCGGAAAATTCCGCTGTTGCGATTTTACCATCTGCGGCTAACTCAGCCAAACGATCGGATAGCTTGTTCGTATTGGTTACATACCCTTGATACAAGGTAAAGTGATTTTTGAGCAACTGCTCACTAAATCCAGGGGTGCCAAACAAAGAATCAAAATTTTTTGCTTCAAATTGCATAAAATATTAGATTAAATTTTTCCTACCAAATCCATGCCTGGTGTAAGAGTTTTAGCTCCCGGTTTCCAATTGGCCGGACACACTTCTCCTCCATGTTCCCGCACGAATTGCGCAGCCTGTACTTTACGAATAAGCTCATCGGCACTCCGACCAATACTATTATCATGAACCTCAAACGCTTTCAGCACACCATCCGGATCAATCAAAAACGTGCCCCGGAGTGAAAGTCCTTCAGTTTCAATATAGGTACCGAATTCACGACATAGTGTACCAGTAGGATCGGCAGCCATAGGAAAATCAATCTTTTTTATAGCTGGCGATTGATCGTGCCACGCCTTATGCACAAACACCGTGTCAGTACTCACACTCACCACCTCGGTATTGAGTGCGGTAAATTCAGAATAATGATTAGCCATCTCTTCGAGCTCGGTAGGGCACACAAAGGTGAAGTCGGCTGGATAAAAAAACAAAACTAACCATTTACCATGATAATCAGAGATTTTTGCCTTGCGATCTTTATTGTTCTGGAATATAGAAAATTCCAAATCAGCAACTTGCCTACCAATAACTGGCAGTTTGTTTGAAGTAAAGGATGATTCATTCATATAAAAATGATTATTCGAGTTCCTCCATTGTACGGTCAAGAGGTGCCGGTGTCAATGTTTCTTCTTTTGCCATTTTCCACCCCACTATAAGCAACAACATTACTACTGTACAAGTTACTGCCGAAAGCATACAAAACAGACATATGGCGTGCAAAACAAACAGTTGCACATATACAAACCAACTGGACATGACCAGGCCAACACTCGCTACAACAGTTGCTAGCAAAAGTAAGCGCCTGTCTTTTCTCTCCTGCAACAGGAGAAGAACCACAAACAACAACGCGTAATGCGCTACCCCAAAAAAAGCAACGGGCACCCCAAAAATTTTGGAAAAAACACTGGTAGTTACCGAGCTGCATCCGCTTAAGGCTCCGCAAGTCACTATTTCTCCGTTAATATTTTTTATTGACAAATAACTGGCATCAGAAAAACCAACCAGCGCAGCCAAAAACAACCCACCAAAAAACCACCATGGCAAATTAACGGATACTGTCTTGTACCAAGGTGTAGAGATCTTCATACGTACTAAGATTTTCAACTTTTTTTCCATTGAGAAAGAAAGTGGGAGTGCCACTTACCCCAGCTCGTTCGCCGGAACTTCGATCGTTGTTAATTTTTTCACGTATTACTTGATCAGCTCGATCCACCTCGAAACGTTGCATGTTCAGTCCAAGTTGGCGGGCATAGTCACTCAAAACTAACTCTGGGTTCTTGGCTCCGGTCCACTCCACTTGACGTTCAAACAGCATGTCGTGCATTTCCCAAAATTTTCCTTGTTTGCCCGCCGCTTCGGCTACGGTTGCCGCCAAAACTGCAAATGAATGTTGTGGTAAGGGAAAGTGACGATATGTGAAATGAATACGACCTCCAAAATCTGCTTTTATTTTTTTCATCTCTGGAAAAAACAACGCACAGGCCGGACATTCAAAATCACTATACTCAATCAACGAAACGCTGGACGAAGTAACACCATAACTTTGGTCTGTGCTCGTTGCGCTCTCCACTTCACCACCGCTACTACTACTTGCCCCTTCTTTTGTAAGCCATGCGATTACCGCAAAAAGACCGCCCAAGACTAAAATTGCCAGCAACCACGCTCCTACACGTTTCCGCGTGCGGTCTTGTTTTTTGGCGATCATATTTCAAAAACAATTATTCTTCTTGTGGTGGAGGAACTTCTTCCGCAGCACCTTCCCCCGCTCCCGTGGCCGCTTCCTCCTCTGGGGCTTCTCCTTTTTCTACCGCCTCCATTACTGCCGTACGAATTGTGGCCATGAGTTTAGGGTTGTCTTTCAAAAAACGCTTCGCCACCTCTCGCCCTACACCCAATTTTTCTTCACCAAATAAATATGAGTTGCCTTTTTTATCTATTATTTTGTACACCACTGCAGTGTCAAGAAGATCGCCTGGAATGGAAATGCCTTCGTTATACATGATATCGAATTCACAGGTACGAAATGGAGCAGCGACTTTATTTTTTACCACTTTCACTTTTACCCGATTACCAATCACTTTATCACCCTGCTTAATTTGAGCTGCGCGACGAATTTCCATGCGAACCGAGGCATAAAATTTAAGAGCAGTACCACCAGTAGTTGTTTCCGGATTTCCAAAAAATACTCCAATTTTTAAGCGGGTCTGATTGATAAAAACCACGATGGTTTTTGATTTGCTTATAATACCCGTAAGCTTTCGCAACGCCTGACTCATTAAACGTGCTTGTAAACCCATGTGCGAATCGCCCATGTCCCCTTCAATTTCTGCTTTTGGTACAAGAGCCGCCACCGAATCAATTACCACCACATCTATAGCATTCGATCGCACCAATGTTTCCACGATGTCGAGCGCCTGCTCACCCGTGTCTGGCTGTGAAATAAGCAATTCGTCTACTTTTACACCAATCTTTCTAGCGTAGTCTGGATCAAATGCGTGTTCTGCATCAACAAAGGCAGCAATCCCACCAATTTTTTGCACCTCAGCCACAATATGTTGAGCCAGGGTTGTTTTACCACTCGATTCTGGGCCGTACACTTCTACCACACGACCGCGCGGTACACCACCCACCCCAAGCGCAATGTCCAAAGACAAACATCCGGTTGGAACTGTTTCTACCTGCATTCGTTTTGAGTTTCCAAACGTCATGATTGCACCATCTCCAAATTTACTTTTGATTTGTTCAATGGCACTTTCTGCGGCTTTCAACTTGTTTTTTACCTCCTCGTTCATTTTTGCCATAAAAATACTGGTATAAAATTAAATTATTACTTTTTTATTTCTAATAAAGACAACTCTTTAACAATCACGTGACGAGTTACCACTGTCGTTTTCCCATGTTTTTTCGCCACCGAAACAATTATAGTGTTAAGCCCCGGAGACAAATCGATCGCGGTATTGAACTCGCCTTTTTCATTCATCATCATAGCCCGACCATTCACTGTGAGCTGATTCCCCGATTCGGCCGTTCCCTCTACCGAAACCACCGAACTGTTTTGGACCGCACCATCAACAGGATTTAAAACCGATAAACGCGGTGGATCCATAATTCCTTTTACTTGCCAACCAAGATAAACCACCAATAAAAACACCCCTGAAAATATTATCACCCTCCGAAACACACGCGAGAGCAAGGCATTGTGCAAATATTTTTTAGTAAAAGAACGTGGCGTTGTTTCTGGAAAACGATAACGCAATTCTGCTTCCAGCTGATCTAAACAACGCTCCTTATTTAACCCCAGCACATCTGCATACTCACGCATATACACCGATCGATACACCTGAGCGTGTGGCAATTTTTCATACTTCCCCTCGTCCATTGCACAAATATACTTGAGCGGTATGCGTGTGCGAAAAGCCACTTCTGTTTGTTCAATATGTTGACCTTCACGGGCGCGCCGAAGTTGCTCATGCAATTTGACCGGTGCGGAAAGTTTTTTTACACAAAACATGGACATAAGCAATGGCGCTAGAGTTGGCTGTCCTCATCTTTTGGAGGATTAAATATAGCACCACCAGAATCCATGGTGGTTTCCTCTTCGGTCATGCTCGGCTCTTCCGCGCTCATGTGCTCAGTAAAAACTTCGCGTGGTTTTGCACCATCACCTGGTCCCACTATACCAGCTTCTTCTAACTCGTCAAGCAAACGAGCAGCACGCGCGTAACCAACTTTTAGTCGTCGCTGTAAAAGAGAAGCACTTGCTTTGCCTGACTCCAGAACAATTGCTTTAGCGTCGGCAAAAAGTGAATCCTGATCATCGCTTGGGCCACCAAACATGTTCATTGTCCCTGATTGGGCTGATCCGCTATTTTTATTTACTATTGACTCATCATACATTGGAGGCTCATCACCTTTCCAATAATCTATCACACGCTTCATTTCCTCTTCTGAAACGTACGCGCCTTGAAGGCGTTTTGGTTTAGAAAGATCCGCGGTCAAATACAACATGTCGCCGCGTCCCAATAACTTTTCGGCACCTGGTGTGTCCAAAATAGTTCGAGAGTCAATCACCGAAGCAACTGAAAAAGCAATGCGAGCTGGAATATTCGCCTTCATTAAGCCGGTAATCACTTCCACGCTCGGCCGTTGCGTGGCAACAATCAAATGAATTCCCACCGCCCGAGCCATTTGCGCCAAACGAATAATCCCTCCTTCAACTTCTGGTGCAGCGGTGGCCATTAGATCGGCCAACTCATCAATAACAAACACAATGTATGGTAAACGATCGGCGGTGATTTTGTTGAATGACCCAATATCACGTTTCCCCGCTGCGGCTAACACATCAAACCGGCGTTCCATTTCACTAATTGCCCACCGTAATGCGTTGACGGTTTTTCCAGAATCAGTGATTACTGGTGTTAATAAATGCGGGATTCCATTATACATGGTTAACTCAACTCGTTTCGGATCAACCATTATAAATCGCAGTGTTTCTGGGGTATTTTGATAAAGCAGGCTCAAAATTACCGTGTTAATACAAACAGTTTTTCCTGATCCAGTAGTACCTGCAATGAGCAAATGAGGCATTTTGGGCAAATCACCAAACCATACTTTTCCAGCCACGTCTTTGCCTAGCCCAATCATAAGTTTGTGCTCTACAGTTTTTATTACTGGATCTTCGAGTAATTCTCGTAGCGTAACCATGGCCACTTTTTGATTTGGCACCTCAATACCAACTAGAGGCTTACCGGGAATCGGCGCCTCAATACGAATCGGGTGGGCAGACAAAGCCAAGGCTAAATCATTCGACAGCGCCGTTAAACGATTTAGTTTTACCCCTTTCGCCGGCTTCAAAGAATACTGCGTAACCGTTGGACCAACTTGGATTTCATCCATTTCAACATCAATACCAAAATTACTAAGTGTTTCTTTAATAATATGCGCGTTAGCCTTTACATCTCCCGACAACGGCTTTCCTTTTGCTGAAACCAGCAAATCAAGAGGTGGCAAGGGCTTAAAAGTAACTTTTGGCTTTTCCACAACAAAATCTGCCTGCTCTTGTTCTACTACCCCTATTTCTTCGGTTGTCTCGTTCTCCTCTGGCTCTTTATCTTCACAATGACCTTCCTTTTCTTCACCCTCATGTTGCAATATTGATTTACGAGTAAACGTACGCTGAACATCTTCTTCGTCTTGATACATTTTTTTCAGAATTTCTTCTTCCTCCTCTTCTGCCCGAGCACTATAAGCGCCAACTATCCTCATCGACTCCGGACGAGCGTGTCGAAAACGATCAAAAAAACCTACTACCCCACGGCCAAACCAGCCAAAGAGCAAAAAGAACTGTTTATGAAGAGAGACGATTTTAGCCAATGAAGTATTGAATAAAAAAATAATCGATACTAAGAGTAGCCCAACAAGAACAATGAGTGCCCCCCAAAAATTGGCATATTTAAGAAGCGGATAAGCAAGCGCCGCCCCCATTAAACCACCCCCACCACCCTGCATCGCCTTGTCGATCATTGTCTCTACCGGAAATTGCAAGTGCACAAGACCATTAAAACTAAAAAAGAATAACAACGATCCCAATAAGTGCGTGGGGCGATATTCATAATTAAGATTTTGGATAACCAGCACTACAACCACCAAAAGCACCAAAGGAAACACATAGCGCACCTGACCAAAAGAAACAGCTAATAAAGCATCCAAAAACTGCCCCACCACGCCGGCTAACGAAAAAAAACTGAGCAAGGATAGCCCCGAAACGATAATCAAAAAAATAGCGAGAACCCCCTGACTAATTTCTGGGTTCAAATTTATCTTTTCACGAAAACTCATTTTCTGTTGACTTGTTCTTCGCATAGCGTTGTTAATTATATCACAATCAACAACAAGGAACAAACCAACACCAAAAAATTACCTATTTTTTATTTAAAAAAACTAAATTTGTATACACTTGTTTATACAAACTGTGGATAACTTGGTGTATAACATAACAGAACTGTGGATAACAACTAAGACAACTCATACAAATTGCGCTAATATAAGAGAAAACATTATTTGTATACACAGGTCTATACAAAAACTTGACATGAACACTAAAAAATGGTAAGATAGTTTTGTAGTCAACAATGACTATCAGTTCTTTTAAAGTGAGTACCTCAACTGCTTCCTTGTAAATTAGCAGATCCACCATTGGCCAAGCTTGGACCATTCCAAGCCGACCAGCTAAGCGGCGGGTCAACTACTTTCTGGGTTTCCCCTATTATGCCATATGAGCCTTGTGCCATTGGTCTGGGGTTACTACCCACATAGGCGGTTGGACTCTATATCATAGACTGTCTATCCGGCAGTAGATCACGAATCGCTTTCAAGCGGACTGGTCTCGCCCGATACAGTGTGTTTGGGCGTGGCTTCATAGCATGGGGGTACGCCCTTTTTTTTGTTAAAAACAAAAAATTTGAAAAATTTGTTTGTAAAACCATTGACTTCCTCCACTCCCCAGTTTTATACTACCCCCAAATAACAGGCTCACCACCTGTTATTCTCTAGGGCGATCCTTCCCTCCCTCCACAAAAGAACAGCCATGCCTCAAACTCCTCCAATCCAGCTCAGCAACGAACTTGCTGTTCTGGATGCGCTAGGTTTTGGCCTATACTTGCACGACCTGTGGAAAATGGCCAACGAAGCCACAGAGCCTGAAGGCCAGGTGAGGTGTACGCTAGAACGCTTCCCGTGCGTGCTCGCGGACAAGACTCGACTATTTCGTGTTGTAGTTACAGGCAACTACAGTCGAGAAATGCTGGTCTACACCGTATGGTGTCCAACCTGTCAAAAACAGGTTGACCCAGAGACGGAGTGTCTCAGAAGGCTACGGGTGCAGAATCCACAGATTGAGGAAATCAGGGAATACCAATCGGGGGAGCGACTGATTTTGCTCCCCACAACTGACGACCCAACAACTGCAGAGGCTGGAGAAAGGTTACTCGAGCTCATCCGGTATGAGGTCGAAGAATTGGAGAAAGATCGCGAATGTTCCTCTTGCGGCAACAAACGGAGGAACGAGGCCGTTGAAAAACACCTCGAACCCTACCGACGACCGCTCGACCCCCGCGTCCTTGACCGGCGTTGGGATTGACTCGTCTGAGCGCAGAACACCCATTTTTCACCTTACCCGTATTGCCACGGGTAAGGTCTTTTCTTTATAACAAACACCCTGGTATTTCTTGACTTTTTTTGGCGGCACCGTATAATACTTCTATATGACCTAATCCTCTCTATGCCTAAAGTAAAATCTCCTTTTTCTGCTGAATTTTTGAAAAAGATAAAGCTGCTATTAGAAAACGACGAAAAGCACCTCTCCGAGGAGCTAGCTCGTTTTACCAAAAAAAACAAACGCCTCGTTGGAGATTTTGATAGCACATTTCCAGACTACGGTGACAAAGAAGATGAAAATGCCGCCGAAGTGGCCGAATATGCCACCAACCTTTCGCTAGAACAAAGCTTGGAAAAAAGCTTGCGCGATGTTCACCACTCCAAAAAACGTCTTGTTGATGGCGGATATGGTATTTGTAAATATTGCAAAAAACCCATTGAAGAAAAACGGTTGCTAGCTCGCCCAACTTCAAGCGCGTGCGTGGCCTGTAAAAAAGCGATCGTCCAAGAACTTTAATTTGTTTCTATGGAGGCTAAAAACTATCGTCTTGCACTTTTTTGCGGCGGTGGTTTTTTAATTATGATTGACCGCTTTCTCAAACAACAGGCTCTGACTACGCTCACAGCCGGGATTTCCATACAATCAAATACACTGGCTGGCTGGTTTCCGCTTCTTAATCCTGGAGTAGCTTTCGGTTTTCCGCTTCCGTTCTGGCTCACCATTACTTTCACTGTACCACTCATTGTTGGGGGAATATTTTTGGTGTTGCATGACCAAAAAACCAGACTCACAACAATGCTTATTTTGGGTGGTGCGCTCAGCAACCTCTATGACCGAATCGTGTGGGGCGGGACTATTGATTATTTTTCTTTTTTGGGAGCAGTAATCAATATAGCAGATATGGTTATTTTTATTGGCGTGCTAGGATATTTTTGGCACACTCAGCATCAAGAATAGCTATATGTTTATTAAACTTCCATCAGCCGCCATTCTCGGACTTAATGGAGTTACTGCCGAAGTTGAGGTGGATATAAATAAAGGCCAAACTGCTTTTACTATTGTAGGGCTTCCTGATACCTCTATCGAGGAGGCGCGCGACCGCATTCATTCGGCATTAAAAAATTCCGGTTTCACCTACCCGTTTAATTTTCGCATTCTTATCAACCTCGCACCAGCTGATGTTCGAAAAGAAGGGGCGTGCTATGACCTCCCAATGGCCATTGGTATTATTGCTGCCAGCAACGAAACAATGCACTTTAACCTCTCTAACACACTCATTGTAGGCGAGCTAGCGCTGGACGGGTCCGTTCGCCACACCAGCGGAATACTCCCTTTGGCAATTTTTGCCAAGGAACATGGACTCCACCATGTATTCGTGCCAGCTGCGGATGCAGAGGAGGCAGCGCTCGTTGATACTATAACTGTATACCCTGTTTCAAACCTGCGCGAATTAGCAGAACATCTAAGTGGTACTGCGACTATTAAGCCATTTCAAAAAATAACAAACCAGACAACCATTACACGCGATACTGTTGACGAACTTGACATGTCATACGTACAAGGACAGCAACATGTAAAACGCGCACTGGAAATTGCTGCCAGCGGTGGACACAACATCCTTATGAGCGGCCCTCCCGGGAGCGGCAAAACCTTGTTGGCCCGCACCCTTCCTTCAATTTTACCCCACCTCACTCGAGACGAAATCTTGGAAGTTACTAAAATATATTCCGTTGCCGGACTGCTTGACCACACCGTCATTCGTGAACGACCTTTCCGCTCTCCCCACCACACCGCCTCTAGTGCATCCCTTATTGGTGGAGGGCGAATTCCGCGCCCCGGAGAAATTTCACTTGCACATCGTGGCGTGCTTTTCTTAGATGAATTTCCAGAATTTTCTCGCACTGTTTTGGAAGCACTCCGCCAACCACTTGAAGACGGGGTGGTTACCGTGGCACGCGCCAACAGTACCGTCACGTTTCCCGCCCGCGTCATGTTGATTGCGAGCCAAAACCCATGTCCATGCGGATACTTTTCCGATCCCGAAAAAACCTGTATCTGTTCCCCAGCCCATCTGGTTCAGTATCGCAAAAAAATGAGCGGGCCACTACTCGACCGCATTGATCTTCACGTGGAAGTCCCTCGACTCCCCATTACCGAGCTCACCAAAAACGAACAAGGAGAATCTTCGGCCAGTATTCGCGAACGAGTCGAACAAGCTCGCGCTATTCAAACTAAACGATTTTTGCATAGCAAGACTAAAACCAATAGCGAAATGACTAATGCTGAAATACGCGAATTTTGTCAGCTCGATAACCAATCACTCGAACTCTTACGCACCGCGGCCATCAACCTTCACCTTTCGGCACGCGGATACCACCGCATCCTCAAACTCAGCCGCACAATCGCGGATTTAGAAGCGAAGGATCTTATTACTTTGCAACACGTGGCCGAAGCGATACAATATCGGCACAAAGATTATCATATATGAACATTGAACAAGAACGATACGGCGAGACCTTGCGATTTCCTCCTTGGATTTATTATGAACACCTAGCCCGCTTTGAATTTGCAGCCAAATTTGTACGCGGGAAAATTGTGGCCGACTGCGCTTCGGGTAGCGGGTTTGGGAGTAATTTATTTGCCGTGTCTGGATCCATTTGCGTGGACGCTGTGGATATTTCTGCTGAGGCTATTACGGCAGCTGCCCTAAAATACCCGTCGCCTATTATTCACTTTCGTCAGGGCAGCGCCACCGAACTCCCTATCGCCGATAGCAGTGTTGATGTGTATGTTTCACTAGAAACTATTGAGCATATTGAAGATGATCAAAAATTTCTTGCCGAAGCCTGTCGAATTTTAAAGCCAGATGGCCTTTTTATCTGCTCCACTCCCAACCGTCGCCACACCAATCCGGGTAAAACTTTAACGGATAAACCGTGGAACAAATTTCATGTGCGCGAATACAGTGACGAAGAATTCGAACAACTGCTTTCTCATCACTTTTCTTCCATAGAAAAATTTGGACAAAACCCGACAAGTCACACACAAAACAATATCGCCACCTGGGTTGCCTCATATCTTTCCCCTGGATTAGCAGTCCGAATAAACCAAGTTGTTAAACTTTTATTGATTTGGAGAGAAAATAAAAAAAGACATGCTGTATTGCCTGTTTCTTTTTGGAAAAACTCAGAATATATGATTGCGGTAGCGCGCAATAATGCTAAAAATAAAAACCTCCCCAAAATTTAGGGGAGGTTTTTACTGTGTTAGCTTTTTTATTTTTCAGCCACCATTAATTGGTCGGCATTCTTTTTTAATTTTTCTGGATAATAAACTTCTACCATTACTCGTTTTACCCCAAACTTATACAACTCAGCTTTAGGCGCATCCATCCAAATATCCATACGTCCATATCCATACCGAGCATTCATACGATCCTCTACTAAGAAAATACGATCACCGTAAAGGGACGGGATTTTAATCCTAGTACCAAACGGCATGCCGTTTGCAGCAATCATGCCTTCATGCACACGCTTACCCGATGCAGCAATAAACGGATCACTATCAGTCTGATCTGGAGTGCTGGAGTAGGCGGTAATTACTGCGTCCATGGTAATATCTGGTTTTTCAGCTACCACAGATGGTTTTTCCTCCTCTTTAGCCGGGATTTCAGTTTGGTCAGCAGCAATTACTGGTTGCGTAGAGATGGTATTTTTGCTAAAATTAGACAAAATGTTCCAAAAATCGCTGAAAGAAGCGGCTTTTACTGTGGCTGGAAGGAAAAAAGCACTGATTATGATAGCCAAAAGCACTGATTCTTTCGCATAAACTAGCCAAGATTTGCCGTTATTTTGGTTTACTGGTTTCATGGTAGTTAATTAAAAATACCAGACAGGGTATTTATGAGTTAACGAAGAATAATAGCACAAACTACCATTTTTGTCAATGGGGGTATATAATAGAAAAATTGTTTTGGCATAATTAAAATTTGTATGCCTTTTCACCAATTACACCCAAAAACTCGCACCTACGGAACAATTCGACCAAGAGAAACGCGTCTTTCAAAAAAACAACGGCTGACTAATTTTTTTTCTTGGAGAAGGATTAAGCAAATCACTCTATTTTTTGCTATTTTTTCCGCTATTTTATTTATCGGCGGAACTACCCTCACCGTTATCATTAGCCGAGACCTTCCCGACCCCAACAAACTAACTGATCGGCAAATCGCTGAGAGTACAAAAATTTACGACCGCACTGGCACTCATTTACTCTACGAAGTTTACCAAGGACAAAAACGAACCGTCGTAGATTTGACACATATTTCATCTTGGGCACAAAAAGCCACAATCGCAGTTGAAGACCGACACTTTTATGACCATAACGGCATCCGTGTCACCAGCATTCTTCGTGCAGCGATCAGCAACGTTCTCGGACTTAAAAGTGGTAGCGGTGGAGCTTCCACTCTCACCCAACAATTAATTAAAAATGCCGTAATAGGAAACGAACATTCTTTATTTCGAAAAATCAAAGAAGCTGTTTTGGCCATCAAACTTGAACGTACCTATTCTAAAAACGACATTCTCAAACTATACCTTAATGAAATTCCTTACGGTTCTACTAATTACGGAATTGAATCCGCCAGCCAATCATACTTTCACAAATCTGCCCAAGATCTCACCTTAGCCGAAGCTGCTACCTTGGCCGGCATGGTACAATCCCCCAGTCGCTACCTTAACAACACTGAGGCTCTTAAAGATCGACGCAACACCGTTCTTTACCTTATGACTGACCAGGGATATATCACCGAAGCCGAACGTGCTGCAGCCGAACAAACTCCTGTTAAATTATTTCGCGGTTCTGGAATTGCCGAGGCGCCACACTTTGTATTATACGTAAAACAACAGCTGGCCGATCGATTTGGTGAAGAAACCATTGATCGGGCTGGATACAAAGTTATTACCACACTTGATTATGATAAACAAAAAATTGCAGCTACAACAATTAAAGAACTAGGCGATAAATTCGCTGCAGAATATCACGCCAACAACGCCGCTTTAGTGGCCATGGATCCTAAAACTGGAGAAATTCTTTCATTGGTTGGATCTCGTGATTTTTTTAACGATGATATCGACGGACAGTTTAATGTGGCGATTCTTGGCAAACGACAACCCGGGTCTTCACTTAAACCTTTTGTTTATGCAGCTGCTTGGGAACGTGGTTTTACTCCCGAAACAGTACTATATGATGTTACTACCAATTTTGATTTGCGTAGTGGTAGTGGGTATACCCCCAAAAACGCCAATGGAAAAAATTATGGTTTAATCACCATGATGCAGGCGCTCCAAGGTTCTCTCAATATCCCAGCAGTAAAAACTCTCTATATGGTGGGGGTCCAAGATTTCCTTAACTTTGCCTCACAGCGTTTTGGTTACACCACACTTTCTGCGACTGCAGGTCTTTCCCTAGTTCTGGGAGGTTCCGAAGTCAACCTTCTTGAGCACACTACTGCCTACGGAGCTCTTGCTAACAACGGAGTTTTTCATCCAGCAATTTCAATCTTACGTATCGAAGGACCTGACGGAAAAATAATTTTTGAACAAAACCCAACTCCTGGCACCATTGCCATTGCACCAGACCTAGCCGCAACTGTGGCGCGCGTTCTCTCGGACAATAGTTTGCGGGCATATATTTTTGGTACTAACAACACCTTGGTTTTGCCTGGGCGTCCGGTTGCTACTAAAACAGGAACAACCAACGATAACAAAGACGCTTGGACCATGGGGTACACCCCATCGTTGGTTACCGGGGTGTGGGTAGGAAACACTATTCCTAGCCCTATGGTTGGCGGTGGAAGCAAACTAGCTGGTGAAATTTGGAATCGTTTTATGACAGAATCTCTCAAAGGAACTCCAGCTGAACTTTTCCCCACAGCTCCTGTAAACACTGCCACCAAAGCAGTGCTTCGTGGAGCAACAGGCGGCATTCGCCTTCCCATTGATTTGCAAACCGGCAGAATCGCCTCTTCCTCTACCCCACCAGAGTTTGTTCAGGAGCAAACTTTTCTTCCTCCTCATGATATTCTATTTTACGTTGACAAAAACAATCCTGCTGGACCTCTTCCCACTCACCCAGAAGAAGATCCTCAATTTGCTGGTTGGGAGGCCGGACTACAGGCGTGGGCTGAAAAACAAAATGCTGCTGGTACGCCAATTACTTTTTCTGACCCACCCAACGATTCCGACCCTACGTTCCCTACCTCTTCCCCCTCAACACCCGAACTTCTCCCGTCCATTTCGTTTGTTTCTCCAACTCCCAATTTTATTTTTACTAATCAAATTTTATCTGCAGAAGTTTTGGCCACTGCACCACGAGGTGTTGACCGTGTTATTTATAGCGTAGACGGAAAAAATATTTTTACCGCCACATCCTTCCCTTTTTCCTTGCTTCTTTATAACCCAGAACTTTCCTCCGGACCTCACACCTTACGTGCGATCGCCAGCGACGATTTAAACAACTCTCAATCCGTCGAGGTACAATTTACCTGGCAAAGCATTTAAACTTCTCCTAGGGCCTATTTTCGAATAGGCATGACTATATAGAGATAACTCTCGTCTCCCTGAGGACGAAGCACACACGGACTGTCTCCACTCACTACTTGAATTCTGGTTGTTGGAGTAGAGATATTCCCCAAACCTTCCAAAAGATAACGAAAGTTAAGAAGCATTGAATTTTCATTCCCAACGACAGTCGCAGGGACTTCCGAAAAATATTCACCTGTTTGAGCTGATGTTGAAGAAATGCCTATCGTTTCTTCTTCAGCATTAAGATCTAGTAATATCCCGTTTATTCCTGTCACCGAAAATAAACTAGCTGCCTTTATCTCCTTCACTAGTTGATTCGTGTCACATTCAGCAGTAGTTCCAAACTCTCGTGGGATAATTTGACGATAGTCTGGGTATTTTCCATCTACCACCCGAGAGATCATTTCTACATTACCATACATAACTGCTATTTGGTTTTCATTTACTAACAACCGAACCCCCATCTCACCATCTTGGCTTTCAGCCAAAGAAAGGATGTGAGCAATTTCTTGCGCGGTATGCCCAGGAACAATCACCTGAACCTGCTCCTTCCCCTGAGTAAGGGATATTTTTTTTTCTGCTAAACGATAACTATCTGTTGCTGCCAATACCAACCCGGTCTCCAAAGTATTAAAAGCAAACAACATACCGGAAAGCTCTGGTCGGATTTCTGTCTTCGCCATAGCTTGCGCCACCATCAGAAGCGCCCCACGTAAACTTGATGCATCCACCACAAAACCGTTTCCTTGAGTTGTTGCTGGGAGAACTGGAAAATCCTCAGCTGAAGTGCCTTTGATTTTTGTCGAAGATCGGCCACATTTTACAACTAATTCATTTCCATCTATAGACAAATCAATCGTTCCTTCAGGTAAAAGACCAATAAATTCAGTGAGTGTTTTTGCTGGAGCAGTAAACTGACCCTCTTCTTCAGTTTTTGCTCGAACATTGACGGTTATGGCTAGCTCAAGGTTGGTGGAAATAAGTTCGACTTTTTGCGTGGTTGCGCGAAAAAGTATATTTTGTAAAATTGGTAGATTATTGTTTTTTCCAGCTGTTCGATTAAGGATAGAAAGCGCTCGCGCTAGATTCTCTTTCGTACATGTTATCTTCATATAGTATATATATAGTAATAGTAATAATACTGTGGATAGTGCGGATAACTTTGAGAATTGGCTAAAGAAAGAGAAAAACAAGGACTTTTTTGTTCACATGATCGGTGGGTGAACTGGGGAAAGAAATGTGTACAAGTAGGGGTGGTGGACTAATTTTGTTTTTTACTGGGGATAACTGGGAAAACCGGTGGATAATGTTCA
>CAYTMT010000009.1:0-23915 GCA_964439095.1 uncultured Gammaproteobacteria bacterium
TGTCCGGCGGAGTGGATTCGTCGGTGGCCGCGGCGCTTTTGCAAAAACAGGGCTACAATGTCGTGGGGGCTTTTATGATTAACTACGACGAGCTCATTCAGCTCCCGGGCGATCGGGTGCCGCGGCCCTGCTGGCAGGGTGATTATCGCGATGCACTGCGCGTGGCGGCTCGGCTGGGTATTCCGCTTCTGCGCCTCAGTTTTGCGGCGGAGTACAAAAAATTAGTGATGGATTATTTGTATCGCGAATACGCGGCACTCCGTACGCCTAATCCCGATGTGCTGTGTAATACTTTTATAAAATTTGGCGTGTGGCTTGATTATGCGCGAGCGCACGGCTTTGATTATTTGGCCACCGGTCATTACGCGCAAGTAAAAAAAACCGGGGAGGTGGTGAGTTTACGGGAAGCCACAGATAAAAACAAAGATCAGACCTATTTTCTTCATCAACTTAATCAAGACCAGCTCGCCCACGCTTTGTTCCCAATAGGTGGCTACACCAAACCCGAGGTGCGTAAATTGGCTAAAAAATTTAATTTGCCCACGGCCGATAAAGAAGAAAGTATGGGCATTTGTTTTGTGGGCGAAGTGCCAATGAAAGAATTTTTAGAAAAAAAAGTTGTCGCCCCTCCCGGAAAAGTAGTTTCCACCAGCGGAGAAATTATCGGTAGGCATCATGGATTGCCATTTTATACTATTGGCGAGCGTGGCGGGTTTGCATTTGATCATTCAGAAAAAGACAGCCACACGGCAGATACGCGCCCTTGGTTTGTGGTGCAAAAAAATAGCACTGAGAATATGCTCGTAGTGGGGCATGACGACGATCCGTTGTTATTTAAAACCCTCATTCCACTTACCGACCTACACTGGGTATCGGGAAATGCCCCAGTTGCAGAATTGGATTGTCTCGTTCGTTTGCGCCACCGTCAACCACTCAAAAAAGCTCGGTTGATTACTGAAAACACTGGATCGTACGCCCTGGTGGTGGCCACGCCTGAACGCGCTGTAACTCCCGGGCAGTTTGCTGTGTTCTACAAAAATGGCCGGTGTTTGGGCGGGGGAGTGATTGCGTAGTTTTATCATTTTCTATATACTACCAACGTATTTCTGATTTTATTCTATGCTTACTTCCCGCGAACTGCGTCAAAAATATCTAGATTTTTTTAAGAGTAAAGGACACACTGCGATTCCGTCTGCTTCGTTAATTCCCGATAACGACCCTACGGTATTGTTTACCACTGCCGGCATGCATCCGTTGGTGCCGTATTTGTTAGGGCAAAAGCATCCAGGTGGTAGCCGCTTAACCAACGTACAAAAATGCGTGCGGACGCAGGATATTGAAGAAGTGGGTGATAATCGTCACCAAACATTTTTTGAAATGATGGGCAATTGGTCGCTCGGCGATTATTTTAAATCCGAGGCGATCGCTTGGAGTTGGGAATTTTTAACATCGCCGGCATTTTTGGGATTAGATCCGCGTAAATTGGCGGTAACTGTATTTGCGGGGGATGCAGACGCTCCACGCGACGAAGAATCCGCGGGCATATGGAAATCGCTTGGTGTACCCGAACACAAAATCGGTTACCTGCCCAAGAAAAATAACTGGTGGGGTCCGGCTGGACAAACTGGTCCGTGTGGTCCAGACACCGAAATGTTTTTTTGGCGTGGCAACGGTGAATTTCCATCAGAAAACAGCAATCCCGCCACCGACGAAGATAATTGGTTGGAAATTTGGAATGACGTCTTCATGCAATACAACAAAAAAGAAGACGGCAGTTTTGAACCATTGGCTCAGCAAAATGTGGACACCGGCATGGGCATGGAGCGAACGCTAGTAGTTTTGAATGGTTTTAACGATGTGTTCCAAGTTGATATTTTTTGGCCACTCATCCAAAAAATTGAAGAACTTTCGGGCAAAGAATATATTGAAAATATAACTACTACTCGTGCGATGCGTATTATAGCTGACCATGTCCGCACTGCCACGATTATTATGGGTGACGATCATGGCATCGCTCCCAGCAACACCGACCAGGGATATATTGTCCGCCGGTTATTGCGTCGCGCTATTCGCTATGGTCGTTCGCTCGGCATTCACGATCATTTTTGTTCGGCCATCGCTGAAGCTGTAATTCATATTTTTGCCGACGTCTATCCCGAGCTTGCTCGCAATCGTGATTTTGTGCTAACCGAAATTGGTAAAGAAGAAAGCAAATTTAGGAATACGATTGAAGATGGTGTAAAACGTTTTGAGCAAATTATTCTCGACAGAGAAAAAGGCACTGCCATTACCGGCAAAGAAGCGTTTGATTTGTATCAATCTTACGGTTTCCCGCTCGAAATTACCAAAGAATTGGCGGCCGAACGAGAGTTGTATGTGGATGTAGAAAGTTTTAACGAAGAAATGAAACACCATCAAGATTTGTCCCGTGCGGGTGCCGAACAAAAGTTTGCCGGTGGGTTGGCGGATCATAGTGAAATTTCTACCAAATACCACACGGCCACACACTTGCTCCACGCCACACTACTTAAAATTTTAGGACCGCACGCCACGCAACGGGGGAGTAATATCACCCAAGAACGTATGCGGTTTGATTTCGCCCATCCGCAAAAAATGACTCCCGAAGAAATTCGTTTGGCCGAAGATATGGTGAACGCGGCGATCCAGCATGATTATCCAGTGTCATTTGCCGAAATGAATTTTGCGGAAGCTAAGGCTAAGGGGGCGATTGGGTTGTTTGAAGATAAGTATCAGTCCCTGATTAAGGTGTATACGGTAGGTGATCCAGACGCTCCAGCTGCCGCCGACCCGACTGCCCCGGCCTATAGCCGCGAAGTGTGTGGTGGTCCGCATGTGGAGCACACGGGCACCATGGGCAAGTTTCGCATTATCAAAGAAGAAGCGGTGAGTGCTGGTGTGCGGCGTATTAAAGCGGTGCTTGAATAACTATGCAAAAAGTGCGGCACTACATCAACTCAGTGAAGCGCGAATTTATCACGTATTTTATTATCGGTATTTCTGGTGCTTTGTTTGATGTAGGCACGTTGTACTTGATTAAAGAATTCCTCGGGTTTCCACCAGTAGTTGCTGTTGCCATTAATCAGATTTTGGTCATTGCCTATGTTTTTTGTTGCAACCGTTACTTTACCTTTCGGGGAGGCAGTGGACAGTCGCCAACAGGACAAATAGTGCGATTTTTACTGGTTTGTGGGCTCAATTACGCCATTGCCATCCTGTGGATGTGGGTTTTTATCCGATATGCCGAGCATCACTACCTTTTAGTTCGACTCAGCAACATTATTATGGCCGTTAGCTGGAATTTTTTACTGTATAAATATGTGGTATATCGCCGGCCAGTTGGGGTGGCTGACTCTATCCACACCCCCCTTGACGGGGTGTAGTATTTCTGGTATTATTCTTTTTGTCTAAGCATTTTTCTTCAAAATGGCCAATAAAGAAAACATTATCGAGCTCCGTGGTAAAATTGAGGAGCTACTCCCGGCTGGCACTTTTCGTGTTAGTTTAGAGAGCGGTCAATTGATTATTGCCCACCTCTCCGGAAAAATGCGCTTGAACAAGATTCGTCTCGGTATGGGTGATATGGTCAAGGTGGAAATGACTCCCTATGACCTCACCAAGGGACGCATCACCTTTCGGTTCTAGGTTTACAATGTATAATTCCCAAAGAATATCAACCAGTGCGGTGTAGTTGCGCCTCGATGCGCGACGACGATATCGCGGCAGTGGTTGGTATTTTTTCTTAAAAGCTAGTATGAAAGTACGTCCATCAGTAAAGAAAATTTGCATGAAATGTAAAATCGTGCGGCGCAAGGGGAGGGTGCAGGTCATCTGCGAAACGCCAAAGCACAAACAGCGCCAAGGATAATCTTTTAATGTTTTTTTGTTATGCGTATTGCCGGCAACACAATTCCAAAAGAAAAAAAGATCCGTATTTCTCTTCGCTATCTCTATGGTATCGGTCCTACGTTGTCCGATAAAATTTTGGCTCAAACCAAAATTGATGGAAATATTCGCACCAAAGATTTGACCCCAGAACAAGAAGACCGTTTACGCGCTATTGTGGAAAAAGAACACAAAACCGAAGGTGACTTGCGCCGTGATGTGATGGCCAATGTGAAACGCCTCAAAGATATTTTGGCCTATCGCGGACTCCGCCACATGAAGCACCTGCCCACTCGTGGTCAGCGCACCAAAACCAATTCTCGCACCGTGCGGGGCAATGTACGCAAGACCACCGGCAGTGGCAAGAAGCCAACCGGCTTGAAGACATAGTGCCAGATTTTTCTTGTTCATATTTTTGCATTACTTATGAAATCCGAACAGACAGGAATTGCTCCCGAAACAACCACCAAAACTGCCCCAACTGAGGGAGCGGTCGTTTCGGCACCAGTAAATTCCAAAAAGAAAAAAAATACCAAGCAAGTTGCTCGTGGTCATGCCTATATCCAGGCGTCCTACAACAACACCATCATTAGTTTAGCCGATGTGAATGGTAACGTGCTCGGGTGGGCCTCTGCTGGTCAAGCTGGATTCAAGGGTCCAAAAAAGGCCACTCCGTATGCTGCTAGTGTGGTGGTAAAAAATTTAATGACTAAAATTGCAGACTACGGCCTGAAAGATGTTGACGTGTTTATTAAAGGTATTGGTGGTGGTAAAGAAAGCGCCATCCGCGCCTTGCACACCAATGGGTTGAACGTGTTGTCAATTACCGACACCACTCCGATCCCGCACAATGGGTGCCGACCACCAAAACGCCGTCGCGTATAATTCTGATTTATTAAACTTCCACTCATTGTATGGCACGATATATTGGACCAAAACTCAGACTTGCCCGCCGTTTTGGCGAGAATATTCTTGGATCGGAACGTTACGCCAAAATGAAGCGTAAGAATCCACCAGGTATTCATGGCACCAGCAAACGACCAAAAAAACTTTCTGGTTATGGCAAACAATTGCTCGAAAAGCAGAAAGTAAAATACATCTACGGTTTAATGGAACGCCAGTTTGCCAAATATGTGGCTGAGGCTTCCGAAAAAACCGGCGACACCAGCGTTATTTTGGTGGAGCGTTTGGAATCTCGTCTGGACAACGCGGTTTTCCGTGCTGGACTGGGAAAAACTCGAAATGCTGCTCGTCAGATGGTTACCCATGGTCTTATCACCGTCAACGGTAAAAAGGTGGATATTCCTTCCTACCAAATTCGTGTGGGCGAGGTGATTGCTGTTGCTGATAAAAAGAAAAATAGCCCTCTATTTGCTGGAGTTCTCGAGCGCATCCAAAAGGCAGAGTTGCCAAGTTGGATCTCGGCTGATGGAGCAAAGTTGTCTGCCAAGATTTTGAACAAGCCAACACTCGAAAATCCAAACTTTAACGCGAAAGCGATTATTGAGTTCTACTCACGCTAATTTTAACCTCAAACGTATGGAGAATTTGCTTTTACCATCAAAAGTCGAATTCCTTGCCGGACAGACGCCGCACACAGGAGTTGTTGTTATTGCTCCTTGTTTTCACGGCTATGGCACCACCCTCGGTAATGCCTACCGTCGTGTGTTGTTGTCTTCGCTTCCAGGGGCAGCTGTTGAATCATTTAAAATCAAAGGTGTACAGCACGAATTTAGCGCCGCTTCTGGTGTGGGTGAAGATGTGGTAGAAATCATGTTGAATTTGAAACAGCTTTCCGTAAAAATGTACTCGGAAGATCCAATCACGTTGGTGATCGAGAAAAAAGGTCCAGGTGTAGTAACTGCCGCGGACATTCAGAAGAATGCGCAAGTAGAAGTTATTAATACCGATTTGGTGATTGCTAATCTTACCACCAACAAACCATTTGAAATGGAATTGGTAGTGGGCCGCGGTCGTGGTTTTAAAACTGCCGAACAAAAAGATCGCCGCAATTTTGATTTGGGAATGATTGCTATTGACTCTATTTATACCCCAGTAAAAGATGTTGGGTATAGTGTGGAATACACCCGCGTAGGTGACACCACTGACTACGAAAAACTTTCGATCAATATTGAAACCAACGGCACCATTACTCCTGAGGATGCAATTGAGCAAGCCACCAAAATTCTTATGGATCACTTTGAGATTGTGCGCAATGCCAAAAGTTCATTTGGTGCAGCGCCAATTGTGGAACAGGTGAGTGATGAGGTTGTGGAAGTAAGCACAGTCGAAGAGGAAGTTGTGGGTGAAACTGATGAAACTGGAGAGACAAAGCCAAAAAAAGAAGCAAAAGTAAAAAAAGAAAAGAAAGCTAAAAAGTAATTTTTTGTTCATATCCGAAATGTATGCGACATCAAAGTTCAAAAATAACGCTGGACCGAAAAACAGCCGGCCGTAGATCACTTCTCGCTAACTTGGCCGAGAGCTTGGTTTTGTACGAAAAAATCAACACTACCGTTGGTAAAGCCAAAGCACTTCGCCCTTATGTGGAGCGGCTGGTGACCAAAGCAAAACCAAACACGCTCACTGCTCGTCGTGCTTTGAGTAAGGTTCTCTATACCGAAAACGTGGTAAAAAAATTATTGGAGCAAATTGCTCCTCGGTATAAAGATCGCGCTGGTGGCTATACTCGTATTACGGTAGTAAAAAACCGTCGCGGAGATGGTGCGGAAACGGCAGTGATTGAGTTTGTATAATATTTTATAGTATGCCAATTGCTATTAAGCGAAAGAAAATTGAATTAGACGCCACTAACATGGCCCCAGGTCGTTTGGCAACACGTATTGCCATGATTTTGATGGGCAAGCACAAAGCCGACTATACTCCTCATTTGGATATGGGGGATAAAGTGGTAATAACCAACGTGAAGGATATTCTTTTTACAGGCAAAAAGAAAGATCAAAAAATTTACCGCCATCACACCATGCACCCAGGTGGCTTGAAAGAAATTCCCGCTAAGCGGATTATGGCTAATGACATTTCCGAAGTGGTGGTGCATGCGGTGGCTAAAATGTTGCCAAAAAATAAACTTCGCCCTGAGCGGTTGAAGCGATTGTCTTTTAAATAAAGATGTATGACGAAAATTAGCAATAAAACTGAAATGCTTCGAGCCGTTGGTCGTCGCAAAACTGCCTCTGCCCGTGTGCGTGTTGGTGCAGGAACTGGAAAAATTACCGTAAACGGAAAACCGTTGGCTGAATATTTTCCTACCTTCCAAATGCAAGAAACTGTTTTTGCTCCAATTAAAAAATTGGGGAAAGAAAAGGATCTTGATTTTTCTGTTAAAGTAGTTGGTGGTGGCAAACAAGGTCAGGCAGTCGCTGTGCAACACGGAATTGCCCGTGCTCTATTGGCCTGGAATGTGGATTTTAAGAAAACTTTGAAATCCGAAGGAATGCTCACTCGTGATGCTCGAGTAAAGGAACGTAAGAAATTCGGTTTAAAACGCGCTCGTCGTGCACCACAGTGGAGCAAGCGTTAAAACACACAAATACACATGTCAAAAAAACACCTCAATTTATGGGGTGTTTTTTTATAGGTAATAAAGTTGACAATAGAATGTGGGTTCAGTACAATGGTAGCTCCGCACATAAAATGAATTTTCAAGTTGTTTGAAATTTATGGTGTGTGCTTACCATGTGTGAGAGCTAGATGGGCGGCAGTTACGGTGAAGAACCACATTCGAGAGGCCAAAGACGGTATCGTACGTCTAAGGCTCTACAACAGAAAAAAGAGGAGCGGTGGTACAGAAGAGGTGAAGATCAAAAGTTCTTTCGATTTTGCCCATCATGTGGTGGGTTTACACGCAACTTCCAGTTTCCACGCCGTGTGGTTGCAGGCGGTTTGATCGTGCGTAAGAAGCAGGCGTACTTTGTTTGCTCTCGATGCGCTGGACTGTTCAGCCGTGGGTTGCGCGAACTCTGTCTTGTACGTAGACAGACGCCGTATCGGGCTAATTGCCCCATTCGCCTGTATCAAGGTGATGAGGATGCTAACCAGCTCGATTCTAATGGCTAAAGGAGGTTCCGGAGAGTCTTTTTGCGCGAGCAAACTGGCTCTCTTTTTCATTTTTAGTCCCCATGGTATGATGAGTGTATGTCCTATACGGTAGCTCAAAATACTTCATTTTTAACGACTGCCTCGATTATCCAAAAGGTAATCTCATTTTTGTATTTTACTTTGGTAGCTCGACAATTGGGGGTGGGCGATACGGGGGAATATTTTTTTGCCATTGTGTTTACGAGTATTTTTGTAGTTATTGCTGATTTTGGGTTTGGGGCGGTGTTTATTCGAGAAGCGGCTAAATTTCCAGAACGGATGAATGATTATTTGCATACCGTTTTGTGTACCAAGCTCATTGGTGGTTTGGTAACATATTTCCTCGCTATGAGCACTGCTTTTCTTTTGGGTTATAGTAGAAGTTTGCTTTTGCTTATTGCTTTGTCGGGGGTGACCATGGTTTTGGATAATTTACATGGCGGTTTCTATGCCGCCTTACGCGCTGCTAAAAATTTACGCTATGAGGCGGTCGGTATCATTGTGTCGCAGTTGATTACACTTGGTATTGGAAGTGTTGCCTTGTTGCTGCATTGGCCAACTGTTTGGCTTATTGCTGCCTATACTATTCCTAGCGGGTTAAATATTTTTTATGCTGCCTGGGCAGCGCAGAGATCATTATCGGTTACTTTTCGTTTTCATTGGCAATGGCCAATAGTACGGGCATTTTTTTTGGCAGCCATTCCGTTTGCTTTGGCAAGTTTCATTGGTCGTTTGTATTCGTACAGTGATTCGCTTATTATGTCAAAAATGCTCACCGCTCATGATTTGGGTTTGTGGAGTGTGCCCTACAAGATTTCGTTTGCTTTTCAGTTTATTCCGGCGGCATTGGCTGCTAGCGTATACCCGGCCATGAGTAGGCTTTTTATTGCTGATCCAAAAAGTATCGATGATTTATTCCAAAAATCATGGCGGTATTTGCTTACGATAGCCCTTCCACTTTCGGCTGGACTAGGCGTGCTTGCTGGGCCAATTTTGGCAAAGTTTTTTGGTGCACAATACGTGTCTGTGGAAAATACGCTGCGAATCTTGCTGGTAAGTCTTGTGTTTAGTTTTTTAAGTGCGATTACGGGCGCAACATTGAATGCGCTCAACAAACAACATGTTCAAACCGGTATAGTGGCGGGGGCTTTGGTGGTAAATATTTTTTTGAATATTTTATTATTACCTCATTTGGGAATTATGGGGGCCGCTGTGGCTGCGTTGGTTGGAAACATTATTTTGTGTAGTGTTGGGTACTTGATGATTAGCCATATTCGTCCGCTTCGTCATACACAAATTATCCAAGTGATTTTTCAAACACTTCTTCCAGCGTTGGGTATGGGGGTGGTAGTGTGGTGGTTTTCATCGAGATTTCATCTATTTTTGGTTATTCCTGTTGGAGTTCTGGTGTACGGAGCATTGCTTTTTGTAAGTGGCGGTTTGAGTACTCGACTATTACAATCCATGTTTTTAAAAACCAAATTATGAAGACGTTGATTATCACCTTGGAATATCCGCCCCAGGTGGGCGGGATAGCGTCGATGGTGTACAACCTAGCGAATCATTTATCTGCTACGGATGTGGTGGTGCTGGCTCCGGTAACTGCAAATGATCAAGAGTTTGATTCCTCTCAGTTATTTTGTACGGTCAGGATTAATCCATATTGGCCGTTTTTTTGGCCGCGCTGGACCAGAATTTTAGGTCAGGTAGTTCAATTAGTAAAACAGAAAAAAGTTGAAAAAATTGTTATTCACCACATTCTTCCGATAGGGTACGTGGCATTGTTTATGTGGTGGGTATATCACGTGCCATTTGTTGTTTTTTTTCATGGGAGCGACGTGGACACGCTTCGTCGTCATTCATTGCATCGTTTTTTTGCTAGCTTTATTTGTCGACGCGCCAAACAAGTGGTAGTTAATAGTCTTTTTTTGAAAAATAAGTTAGAAACTACTATTGCTTTGACTGCTCCCGTCGCAATTGTGTATCCTTGTCCGGGTGATCATTTTTTTCAAACAATAGATTCTGAAATTTTAAATCAAACCAAAAGACAGTTAGCTGTAGAGGGAAAAACAGTTTTGCTCAGTGTAAGTAGAATTGATGAGGGGAAAGGATATCCGCATATCGTTCGTTTGTTACCTCGTCTATTGGTGGCAGTGCCAAACTTGGTGTGGGTAGTGGTTGGTGGTGGGCCAAAATATCAAGAAGTCATTACCATGGTTCGAGCCGCTCATCTGGAGGGGGTAGTGCGGTTTTTAGGGGAAGTGCCAAATTTAGAATTGCCTCGTTATTTTCAGGTTGCTAATGTGTTTATGCTTTTGACGCATCGCGATGAGCATTCTGAAGAAGGTTTGGGTGGTGTATTTTTGGAAGCGGCCGCTAGTGGGTTACCTGTTATTGCCGGTCGTGTGGGTGGTGTCGATGAAGCGTTGAAAAATGGGGAGACGGGTTATAGCTTTGAGGTTCATCAAACTGATGAAATTTGTGCCGCTGCCACAGAATTGCTCGTGAATAAGGTGCGTGCTGAAAAAATGGGTGCTTGCGGAAAATTATGGGTGGAAGAAAATTTTCGATTAGAAAAACAGTTTCAACATATTAGGTTTTAAATTATGGCCGCCTCTATTTCATTGGTGAGTGTTATTATCCCAGTCTTTAATCACGCGCGTACACTTCCGCGCGTTATTCGTTCTGTTGCACAACAGACACATCGTCCGTTGGAGATTATTATTGTAGACGATGGTAGTGCGGATGCAATAGGTGCTGCTCTTGAGGAGGTGCAAAAAATAACCATGGAAAATGATCTACCAGCCACTGTTATTCGTCAAAAAAATCAAGGAGCAAACGCTGCGCGTAATGCGGGGGCTCGTGTAGCGAAGGGCGAGTATATTATTTTTTGGGATGCAGACACTCTGGCCGACGCTCGTCTGGTAGCTAAGATGCTTTCGGCGCTTGAGACCCACCCTGCTGCAAGCTACGCCTATTGTCAGTTTCGTTTTGGGTGGAAAAAAATACGCTCGCATTTTTTTGATGCCTCATTACTTCGCCGTGTTAATTATATTGATATTACTTCGTTAGTACGACGCTCAGATCTGATGCCTTTCGATGAAAATCTACGGCGCTTTCAAGATTGGGATTTGTGGCTTTCGTTGTTAGCGCGCGATCGTAGTGGTATTTTTATCCCCCAGGTTTTATATAGAAAAATAGTCGGCAGCCGGGTGGGTATCAGTAGTTGGCTACCACGTTTTGCTTTTCACTTACCTTGGAAATCGAAAAAAATTCGCGCGTATGAGGCGGCGCGGGAGGTGATTGTACAGAAGCACGGTTTACGCTGATTCTTGGCTGGTTAAAGATAAAAGAACGGTAATCCACAATATTCCCAGGGCATGAAAAAGTGCAGGTGAGGTGATGTTTATGATGAGGATGGCTACTAATGACGCTCCGTAGAATGTTATTTTTTTTTGTTGAAAAAAACTAGCAGCCCAAGTTCGCCATAATATCCACAACCAAGGAATAATGCCAATAATGCCCAGCTCGGCCATCATTTCCAAAAACCCCCAATCAAATTGAGGAGTAGTGATGATTTGTTTTAGAATAGGGCTGTAAACGGTTACTGTAGCACCTAGGCCACTTCCTAGCAGGGGGCGGTTAGCAATTGTGCTCAGAATGTGTGGTAAAAGCAGAAGTCGGCTCAGTGAGCTGTCTTCAATAGTGGGGCTGGCGATGCTCCAGAGTCGAACCCCAAAAACCTCCCACCCTATGCTGTGTCCACGACTTCCGATAACAAAGAGAGAAGTAAAAATTATCATAAAGACTACCGGGATTCCAAACACAAAAAATAGCCAACGGCGCAGGTGTTGGCGACTATAGAGTAGCATAATTCCTACTCCCAAGGCTAAGAAGTAACTGCGCGTGAGGTTAAGGGCTAGGATAAAAAGGCTAGCCAAGATAATGGTTTTATGGTGCCGTTTTATGCCATTCTGAATGGCTTGGCCACACGTGATGAGCAGGATAGGGATAAGCAAAAGGTGTTCGTTCAGAACAAGGCGATAAAAATCAAATTCAATTGGGGTAATTTTTCCACCCGCGACATCGCGGAACCAGTGATAGTAGGCATCCTGGAGGATAAAAAAATGAGTAGCAAAACCCACGTAGGTAAAACCCAAAAAAAGAGCATTCCCAACAACGGTCGTGATGAGGCAGGCGGTGATAGTAGAGCGAAATCGAGGTTGTGACCATTCAATTGTTAAAGAAATATAATACCAGAGAAAAAAATAGGGGATGAGATCAGAGAAAATTAGGTGAAAAGAATGCCTCAAAAAAAATCCACGGGCTGCACCGTAGAGGCCAGCTACGATGACGAGTGCAATAGAAAAGAGTGTTGGTTGGTTGTGGCGAGAAAAAAATAACTGCCCATTGTTTTTTTTGAAATCTAGTAGGATCTGAGTAGAGAAAATCACGCCAGAAACCACCAGGAGCATGGTGCGTAGTGATAATCCGAACATGGCCAGGTATCCACCTGTGCCGCCCAAGAGAATTTCGCCAGCAATAATTTGCCACGCCAGTGGGTGACGACGAATAAGAAGATATGTGGTTGAAAGCACTATTCCGCTACAGAGTAAGGTATTGAAAATATGTGCGGCGTGTAGTGGGGTGTCGGGTGGGAAGAAAAAACTAAAAATCCGTACTAAAAAATAAAGGCCAAAGGTGAGGGGAAACATAGGTTAGTTACCCAGGGTGGCAAGATGGTATATCTGTTGGTACCCATTTCCAAATTGCGCGCTATCCATAGCTGGCTTGCCTTCCAATTGTAGGGAGTTGACCCGTAAGGCACCGTTTCCGCAGCCGATAAAAATTTGACGGTGATTACAAGATATTATGCCTGGCGCTAGGGTGTGGTCGGTTGATGGGGCGACATCCAAGAGCTTCAAGCGCTTTCCTTGTAGAGTGGTCCAGACGCCTGGCCAGGGGGTGTAGGCTCGAAATGCGTTGTAGATGTTCGAGGCAGAATCTTGCCAGGTAATTTTTCCGTCTTCTTTGGTAATGAGGGAGCAGAGTGTTACCTGTGATTCGTCTTGAGTTTGGGGGGTGATTTTTTTGGCCAGATAACCTGGAATTGTTTCTAGAAGGAGCGTGGCGGCGATGGGTGCGAGACGATGAGCGAGCGTGAGTGAAGTGTCGTGAGTTTCAATGGCCACCTTTTTTTGTGCGAGTATTCCTCCGTGGTCCATCTGTTCATCCATGAGCATAATTGTTATACCAGTTTCTGTTTCGCCATGCAGTATAGCTGTTTGGATAGGCGAGGCGCCGCGATATTTGGGAAGAAGCGAAGTGTGAACGTTGATGGCGCCTGTTTTAGGCCAGTCTAAGATACGTTGGGGAATTATTTTCCCGTATTGGCAAACAATCGCAAGTGTTGGTTGTTTGGAGGTAGGTTCCCAATTTTTAAGCCGTTCTGGTTCGGCAATGGGGATAGTATGTTCGCGAGCAAGACGTTTTACTGGGGATTCAGTTAACACTTGGTGTCTGCCCACCGGATGATCGGGTTGAGTTATTACCAACAAAACAGGGTAACCTGCACTAATTAGTGCTTGCAAAATAGTGCCGGCAAATTCGTGGGTTCCAAAAAAAACAATGTCCGGCATCATATTTTATTTCTTACGTTCAACCTGGTAAAGGTCTTTTGCGCGATCAATAAAAAGTGTCCCGTTCAAGTGGTCGACTTCGTGTTGAACGATGCGGGCAAAAAAATCTTCGGCCACAAAGGTTATTTGCTTCCCTTTTTCATCTAGTGCGGATACTTGAATGTCGCGCCAACGCTTTACTTTGCCAAATAGGCCAGGGATAGAGAGGCATCCTTCATCGTCCCATTGCGTACGGCGGGAAGTTTTTTCCCAACGAGGATTGAGAAGGACTAAATCTTTCTTTTTTCCCGGAGTAAAATTTTTGGCAATAACACAAAGCTGGAGCGATTCTCCGATTTGTGGGGCAGCCAAACCAACACCATCTTTGGCATACATAGTCTCAATCATGTCTGTAATTAAGGTTGGAAATTTTTTTGTAGTCCAATCAGAAATTTCCAAATCACGGGCACGTTGATGTAGGATTTCGTTTGGATCAAATACTACGGGAAGAATCATAGTGGTTAGCTAGAGAAGTGATAGGGGGGAGATGTCAATTTTCCATCCCATTGGAATAGCGGGGGAAACGATTTTGAGCACCTCGTCCATTTCCCCATATTTTATCTTAAGAATCAGAGATTGCCAATAGCGCCTGTCTTTAATTTTGGGTGTTTCTGGGGTGGGTGGCGAAAGGGCAATATGTTGATTTTTGCCAAAAATATTGAGTAGTTGTTGATAAAACCGTCTCGTTTCAGTACTTACTAGCGGAGCAGTAGTAGCTCCATAGGAAAGGCGAATAAGGTGGTAAAATGGAGGGTAGCGCAGCATTTTTCTGGTTTTTAACTCTGAAACGTAGAAGGTGTTAGGGTCAGCGAGCCCACGAAAAACAACATGTTCGGGGTTATTGGTTTGGAATATTACTTCGGCATTTTTGGGAAGTTCAGCGCGGGCCATAAAAATTTGTTGGAAGAGGCGTTCGTTTGATTGATAGTCAGGAAGCGATAAAGGCGTATCAGTGTCTATAAAAACAAACAAACCAACACGCTCCCAAGAGACGGCCTGCCAGGCCTGGGTGGTGCCGATGATAATGCGAGGTTCTGGCGTTCTTGTTTTGTTATTGTCTGGCTGGTTGCTGTCGATGCGTTCTATGGGGGTGGGGCTATTTTCTAAAAGCGATCTCACTTCGTGTTCGATACTTTCTGTGCCAATGCCACGTTCGTGGAGCGATGCACCACCACAGTCGGGGCAGGTTGTTGGATACAAAATATGTTCATTGCAGGCGTGGCACATAAGTTCTGTTTCTCGTCCGTGGTGTGTGGCCAAGACTGCTTTGCAGGCAGGGCAACGAAAAATTAAACTACAGTCACGACAAACTAAATAGGCAGCAGAACCACGACGATGCACAAAAAGAAATACATCGCGTTCACGTTCGATAGTTTCTTTGATGGCCCGCTGCACATCGCTACTCAATCCGCCGTAGTTTCCTCGTTTACGCTCGTTTTCCAAATTAATAATGGTGTGGGGGCCAAATTTTGCGGGAAGATATGAGGTTGCGGCAGATAAGTAGATTTTTTTGGCCGCCAAGTAGCAGGTTTCAACAGTTGGAGCACTAGTAACAAAGTGAAGTTGGCACAAAAATTGGTGAGCAAGTTGTAGCAATAGATCTCGTGTTTCGTAGCGCGGAGCCATATCACCATTTTTATAATCAGGATGCCCTTCTTGGTCCATAATAATCGCTACCAAGTTTTGCCAGGGGAGAAAAATAGCGGCTCGAGTCCCTATGATAATTCTTTTTTTGCCGCTCCAGACGGAAACCCAGTCACTAAACTGTTGTTTTGGGGTTGCGCTTCCGTTTATTACTAATACGTGGTCCTGGATTAGGGTGGGGAGTGCGCGTACCAACGCTTGAAGAAAAGTATTATTGGGTGTGGTGATTAAAATTTGCCCGGTTGGGTGTGTGGCAATAATTCGCTCCAGGGCTAAAATTTTTTCTGAAGTATGTTGATAAACAAATAGCTGCGGTTGGCGGTCGTTGTTATTTTTTGGGTCGGAAATTATTTTTTCGCCTTCCCGCTCTTTGGCTAGTTTTTGGATCTTTCTTTTTTGCAGGGGGAGGAGTGTAGATTTGAGAAGAAAACCCAAGGGCGTGGCATAGGTGGTAGCAATTTGGAGTAGAAATTTTACTAGGGGCAAAGAAACAGCCGGCTGTTGAAAAACTACTGCCTGGATTTTTTTTAATTTTTGCACATCTACTTCTGGCTTGTCCACAATTTCTATAATCACGCCAAATTCAGTGCGTTTTCCAAAAGGAATATAACAAAGTTGGCCAACCAGGAGTGGGTTGGTGTTATGTTCTGGTGGAAGATAATCAAATAGTGCCCGGTTTAACGGCAAGCGTCGAACCGGGGCTACCCGAATTACGGGCATAGAGTAGCTGTTAGATGACAAAATTTGAGGTGAGGTATCCAACGCCGAATGGAGCTTCGTAGGTGTAATTTTTGTAGGAGTAGTCAAGGTTATTAAGCACGCCAAGAAGCATTAGGATTGCTGGGAATCCAGCTTCGGCAGCATCAGTAGCCATATGTGGGTCGAGCATCATAAGGCCTGCGGTGTTTTTGGTGGTTAAAAGTTCTTGTAGTTTGGCATCAAATTCTGGTCCGCTCGGGTGAAATCCAGCAGGAGATTCGGTGGTGAGAGCGTGTGAGAGGTTAACAGAAGCAATAACAGCTACTCGTTTGTTGGTATTCATAATCTGCTCTTTGATTGTCGCCCCAAAGTTAAAATGAGTTTTCCAATCTAGGTCGGGGGCGTAGCCAATCGGTAGGATCGTGATTTGGGGAAGGTGAGCTGCAATAGAGACCAAGGGGATTGAAGAGCGGTAGTCTAACTCTCCATCACTAGTCATGATGGTGCGTGGCCCTTCGGTTTTTGTTTGTTCGCGAATCATGCTAGCCAGGTCAATTTCTCCTTTAAATTTTACCTGGGTGGTAAGGTCGCCAAATGCTTTGAGGTTAGTAGTATATTCTGGACTCACATTGAGAGTGAGTGCGTCTGGTGATGGGTTGGGCAGGAGGGTAAAAATTATTAAAATATCCGGTCGGCTTAAATACAAATCTTCTTCCATTTTGGCAAAGGCTTCTTTGGTTTTAACTAGTTGTTCCGCTTTTTCTTTTCCGATAGTGGGCAGGAGCAGTGGGGGGTGTGGTGTGATGCCAGCGAAAACGAGGGACATATGATTAGTGGGTTAATGTCGATAATTGTACATCGGTTGATGGTTGTGTGATAGTCCAACGAGCGATTCGATCCGGTTCATCAAAACGGTGGTTGTAGTTTGTATCGCCCATAGTAAGAATAACGTATTGTTTTTTGGTTTGGATATCTTCGATCACCATAATCAGGTGTGCTCCCGCTTCGGTAATATATCCGGTCTTACTGGCAATTATAGTGTAGGGCTTGGGTTTAAGCGTTAACGAGTTGCTTTGTTTTACTCCGTGTTGTTTAGGTTTTTTCTTGGTAGTCACTTCGGAAAAGGTGTAGAGGGGCTTACCCAAGGCTTCTTTGATTTTTGTTTCTTCCAGGGCGCGAACAAATATTTTTAATAAATCGCGTGGTGTGGAAATGTTTTTTTCATCAAGTCCAGTTGGTTCAACAATGGTAGTGTCAGTTGCTCCCCACAGGCTAAGAAGCTGGTTGGCATTGGTTACAAATTCCTTTTCAGTTTTGTTTACTGCAGCAGGCATCATTTTGGCCGCAGTGTTTACGGAACCAACCAACATAGCGTTGAACAGGTCGTTATTTTTTAACGTTTCTCCCCGCACAAAACCCAGGATATTTTTGTAAACATTGTGCTTTTTAGTATCATACGTCGTGGTTTTATTGCCGTCAAGATTACTAAAAACAGCTTCAGCCGCAGTAACCAATTTGGTGAGGGAGGCGATAGGGCGTTTTGTGTCAATTGCTTTTCCGGCAATAATTCGACCGCTCGGATATTCGGCCACCAAGTAAGCGGGGATGGTGCTGTTTGGAACAAGGTCAGGAATTGGTCCCGCGTTATCACCCAAAAATTTGTGGGCAGCAGACAGTAGGGAGTTGTTAATAAAGACCGGTTCACCACTCGGAATACGGAGTGCAACCTCTGGAGCCACAGAAATAACGTTGGATTTTTTGTAGCCAAGTATGGCGAAGGTTTCATCGTCGGCAATGAGTCGTTTGTGGTTTTTTTCAACGACGTAAGTTTTTTGTAGATCAGGAATGTAAATAAGCGTTCCATCTCGAAACGTAATCTCTCCCCCCAGTTTGTATTGGCTTAGTTCTTTGAGTTTTTTGCGTTCTACCTTGAGTTGGTTAAAATTGATTTGAACTACATTTTTATCCACGATAGGCTGGAGCGTGTCGTCTTTGAGTAAAAAATATTGGTTATTTAAATCCGTAATTTGGATAATAACTCCTTGGGGAGCAGAGGAAGAAGCAAAAATAGTTGCTCCGCGGGTATAGTCTTTGAGATCGTCTTCGCTCACATCAATCACTTCGTCTGGGTTGTATCCAAGCTTACGGACCACCTCGGCCGAAGCGAATGGGTGGAGCGTGTCGTAGTCAAGCAGGTAGGTGGTGTTAGGGGAAGCAAGAATGGAATAATTGGGGAATAAAATAGGGGAACTGGTGGGGTAGTTATTGAGAATGTCATCTTCCACATTAATCGCCAGTTTTGGATCGGTACGGGTAATGAGTGAGGCCATATTTTTAAAAGGACGTCGCTTGCCGCTGTCAATAAGCCAATATTCGCTGGAGCTTACCGAATGAAGTAGAGTGCCATTTGGGTAATTTTGTCCAAACCAGTTTTGCCAGATGCGCCATAAATTAAGATTGCCGTGCAAGTGGGGGGTGAAGGTGTATAAAAAGGCTGTGGCCCAGCTTTGAGGGGTTACCATAGTGTTGTCGATGGTAATGGCTGTGTCTTTCTTTTTTACGAATGATTGGTCTTTGTTGTTGTAGTACCACCGAAGTAATCCGGCAGCGTTGTCAATTTGTTTTCCCAGCCCGCGATATTTTTGAATTTGAGGATCGTTCATATCGCAACTGTCACATACACCGTAGCCAGCGGCCCAATCAAGTTGTTTGGTGGTGGGATTATCATCGGTCACCAGGCTTTGTTCTTTTTGCAGTGTGACGAGAATGAATTTTGGGTTTATTTGGTAGGCAGAAGCAGTGTCGGTGATAATCTCAGAAATTGGTTTGACAGTGCCGGAGGCGTCGGCCGTGGAGTGGTTGGCCAAAAAACTTCCTCGGTCGGTGAGGAACTTTTGCACCATCGTCTTATCCCAAGAATTGTAGTCGCCAATTTCTTGGTCAGAAATGATGAAGTTGGGATTGAATTCAGCCTGAGTAGTAGGAGAGAAAGCAAAAAATCCAATGGTAGCAAGGATAAAAATGGTTATTTTTTGATACGGTGAACGAAAATAAGGCATAGAGATGTCTTTATGAACAATTATATCATCTTTCAGCGTAAAATAGAAACACCCTCCCGTTACGCTCGGAGACCGAAGTCCGTGAGGGCGGGGGAGGGTAGTAAAAGTGGATTAGCTGGCTTTCGTTGTTGGTCTCCGTATCTCGCGGAGATCAATTGCCGCTCGGCGGATGGCTGCCTGCAGCTGATCTTTGCTTTGCGGCTGGAAGAACGTTTTTAGGCGCTCCACCATTGCTTGAGGAATTATGGCAGCCTCTTCAAAGGCCAAGCGGAATTCGACTGCTATCTTGGCAGTTCGCACCGGCTCCTCTTCGGTGAACTTGCGTTCCGCAAAGGCGTAAATGAAGAGGGTAGCCGCGGTTTCATCTTCGCCAAAAAGCTCTTGGGCTCTGGCGACAATTCCAGGGGTTCTCCGGCGCGAGTATCGCCGGAGCTCTGCGCACATTTGGGAGAATGCCTCTTCTATTTGTTCAGAAAACATGGCTTTATCTCGTGGAAAGAGCGAGGGGCTCAGGGTGTCTGGAGGATAAATTAACCTATATCATAGGCGGATATTTTTGTCGAGGTCAGCCAAAATAAATGGCTTTAAAGGAAAATAGTTGTTTTTTTGTACTGTTCATGGCATACTTCAATATATGAAAAATTGGCGTACCGAACAATTAAAAAAATTGATGTCAGCCATTCTTTCTCTTAAAACAGAAACAGAGGCGCTGGCGTTTTTTCGCGATCTGTGCACATTGGAAGAACTGAAAGAAATGGCCGGGAGGTGGGGCGTGGTGAAATTACTGGACCAAGGAGAATCTTATCGCGAGATCGCTCAAGCGACCGGCGTAAGTACGGCCACGATTACGCGTATTGCCGACTGGCTCAATCACGGTGAGGGCGGGTACAAATTAATCCTGCAGAGATCCGAAAGAAAAAAGTAGCTGTCCACAGTCGCGTCTTGACTTTTCTTAAAACTTGTATTAATGTGCTAATACGCTATAACAGTGCGTTACCCCACCCCTCAACCAGGTGAACACAATGGCAGCAGTTTCCTTTGTGCGGTATTCTCCGGAGCAGAGCGACCCTTCGATCACTCATCAGTTGGTGGAATGCTACCGCGCCGTTTTTGCCACAGCACCGTGGCACGAGTGGCTGAAATGCCCTGTATGCTCTCGCTATTGGGGCATTAAAGATCAAGAACTGCTCAGCTTGAGCGGCTTCCGCCACTGCGGCGTTCCGCTCGTTGACTTCTGGTCGCGGGAGCAGGTGGTCAGCGATCTCCACCACGAGATTACGCCCCAAGCTTCCTGCTGGCTGGCTTTGGACGGCACAACCGTAGTTGGTTTTTGCTGGGGTTATCCCTTGACCGTTGCCGCTTTACAGGCAAAGCTGGGGATCGCCTTTGGCGGCGAGATTCCCCGTGAGAATGATGACAGCGTCGTTGCCTATCAGGATGAGGTGGGAGTCCTGGCTGCCTACCGCGGGCGTAAAATCGCCAAAGCCATGGTGGCGCTTCGTCATGAAGACTTTGTCGCGCAGGGGCTGCGTTTTGGAGTGGTCAGAACGCGGCAGAGCCCCGAGCCCTCGCTCACTTTTCTCTGGTACACCCAGAAGCTGGATTATAAAATCCTAGCCACGTATCCGGGTGAGGATGGCCGGGTCGTTTTGGGACGGAGGTTGGTTGGTTTGGGTTAAACGTTCCTTTCCGGCCGAAACAGTCTTGTGCCACCTTACACAAGACTGTCTTTATTTTTTCCGAACAAAAAAGCTTCGTCGCCAATTTTTTCTCGATTTCGCGCAAACAGAATAACACCGTCTGTTGTGGCGGTTATTTTTTTCTGCCCATCAGTGCCGATAACCTGTCCTTTTTTAATTTTTTCAAAATCAGCAAAAGGTTTTGACAGGGTAAAGCTATTCGTTTTTGTTAAGTACAAGCTGGACATGTGGATGAATTTTTGCTTCTCTTTTTTGGAATGTTGTTTTTTGGGGAGGTGGCCGCGCGCTTGGAGAAAAGCAAGAATGCTTTTTTCGGCCAGATCTGTTGCTTTTTTGCTTTTGAGGTACCCGCACTCAATACAAATGCCGATTTTTCCTTGGCTATTCATGTAGCAATCCGTTCCGCCCGGCTGTACTTGATCAAAACCCGTAACCACAATCCGGGCCGGGAGATACGGAATAATTTTTTCAGCTTGCGCGGTACAGATAATAAAGGGATTGCTGTTTGGGGTGTTACTGGCGTGTACGTCTAACAGCGCATCGGCTTGGTCCAGATATTTTTTGAGCAATTGAGCTCGTTGGTATTCGTAGCTTTTTTTGTCCTGTATAGGTATCTTGCGGCCGTCTTTAAACATTCTGTTGAGGTTGGCTTCTGTGAACCGCTTGTTCATGGTTATCGCCCGAGGGTTTCCATAACCAAACAAGACTCGGCCTCGTTCCAGCCTGATTTTGGGCAGAATTTTTTGGAGAGCTTTTACGCCGCACTGTTCATTGCCATGAACACCAACCAAGACAATACTCGTCAGCCCTTTTTTTGCGCCTGTCAGTTGCGTTATATCTTCTAACATACCAAAGCGTTACACCTCAAACACCAACTTCCCCTTTTTCGCGCTAATCGTTACAGTCGACCCTTCGCCGATTTTGCCGCCAATTATCTCGCGCGCGAGTTCGTCCAAGAGTTCGGTTTGGATAACGCGTTTGAGCGGTCGGGCGCCATAGTTTGGGTCGTAGCCTTTTTCGGCCAGGTAGGCGCGCGCGTCGTCAAGGACGGTGATGGTAATTTTTTGTTCTTTGAGGCGTTCGATTACGGTTTTTAGTTGCAACGCCACAATGTGTTCGATTTCTTTTTGCCCCAGCGAGTGGAACATGATAATTTCATCAATGCGGTTCAAAAATTCGGGGCGGAAGTAATCGCGCAGGTCGGCCATAATTTTGTCGCGGATTTTTTGTTCGTCTTCCAGCGCTTTTTTGGTGGGTTTTTTGTCGCTGGTACCAAATCCAAATTCGCCTTTGCTCTTGAGGTCGAGAATGGCCTGGCTGCCAATGTTGCTGGTCATGATGATCACCGTGTTTTTAAAGTTCACGGTGCGGCCTTTGGCGTCGGTAACGCGACCGTCGTCCAAAATCTGGAGGAGCACATTAAACACGTCGCTGTGCGCTTTTTCAATTTCATCAAACAACAGCACGGCGTACGGTCGGCGGCGGATAATTTCGGTGAGCTGTCCGCCTTCTTCGTAGCCCACGTAACCGGGCGGAGAGCCGATCAGTTTGGAAACGCTGTGTTTTTCCATATATTCGCTCATGTCCACGCGCACCAATGCTTCGTCGGTATTAAACATAAAGCGTGCCAAGGCTTTGGCTAGCTCGGTTTTGCCTACGCCGGTTGGGCCCAAGAAAATGAACGAGCCGATCGGGCGGTTGGGTTCGTTGATGCCGGCGCGGGAGCGGCGAATGGCGTTGGCGACAGCGGTGATCGCTTCGGATTGGCCGATTACTTCTTGCCCAATAATTTTTTCCATGCCCACCAATTTTTCACTTTCCGCTTGCAGAATTTGCGCGGCCGGAATGCCGGTGGCGCGGGCCACCACCGTGGCAATGTCGTGTTCGGTAATTTCTTCTTTCAAAATACCGCGGTTGGTTTGTAGGTCGGTCAATTTTTTCTCGTCAATTTTAATCGCTCCTTCTAATTCCGGGATTTTGCCATAGCGAATTTCGGCCACTTTTTGTAGGTCGGCGCGGCGTTCGGCAATATCCGCCTGTTGTTTCAGGCGGTCGATCTCTTTTTTGTTGGCATGAATGCGGGTGATAATATCTTTTTCACTTTTCCAGCGAGCTTCAAGCGCATCCGAGGTTTCTTTGAGGTTGGCAATTTCTTCTTCAATCACTTGCAATCGTTCTTTGGATTCGGTGTCCTGTTCTTTGTGGAGCGCGCGTTTTTCAATTTCCAGTTTCATCAATTTGCGTTTCATAATATCCAGCTCCTCGGGCATGGAATCAATTTGCATACGGAGCCCAGAGGCCGCCTCGTCGATGAGGTCAATGGCTTTGTCCGGCAAAAAACGATCGGTGATGTAGCGCTCCGACAAATTCACCGCGGCCAAAATGGCCGAGTCGGCAATGCGCACGCCGTGATGCACTTCGTACTTTTCTTTGATGCCGCGCAAAATGGCAACGGTGTCGCTAGTGGATGGCTCGTTGACCACGACCGGCTGAAAACGGCGTTCCAAGGCCGCGTCTTTTTCAATATATTTTTGGTATTCTTTGAGGGTGGTGGCGCCGACAGTGTGCAGTTCGCCGCGCGCCAACATGGGTTTGAGCATGTTGGCCGCATCCACCGCGCCTTCGCTGGCCCCCGCGCCCACAATGGTGTGCAGTTCGTCGATGAATAAAATAATTTTACCGGCCGCGCTTTCTACTTCTTTTAATACCGCTTTAAGTCGTTCTTCAAATTCACCGCGGAATTTGGCGCCGGCCAAAAGCGAGCCAATATCGAGCGCCACAATTTCTTTGTCGCGGAGCATTTCGGGCACATCGCCATTCACAATGCGCTGGGCCAGCCCTTCTACAATCGCAGTTTTGCCTGTTCCTGGTTCGCCAATCAGTACTGGATTATTCTTGGTACGGCGACTCAAAATTTGCATCACGCGGCGAATTTCGGCGTCGCGCCCAATCACCGGATCAATTTTTTCTTTGCGGGCCAGCGCTGTTAAATTTTTACCGTATTTTTCGAGAGCGTTATATTTTTGTTCCGGATCGAGTGAATCCACGCGTTGATTGCCGCGAATGGCCACGAGCGCCTGGAGCACAGTGTCATAGGCAATGCTCTGTTGTTTGAGGAGGGGAGCGAGCGGGGA
>CAYTMT010000010.1:0-2335 GCA_964439095.1 uncultured Gammaproteobacteria bacterium
GGGGGCAGGGCCCTCGTCGAGATTATCGCGAACACACGGGCTGATATCGGCCAACTCCAAAAGGACATGGCCGACATGAAGACTTCCATCGCGGAAGTCTCTCAGAAGGCCACACTGGCCCTCGACGCGGCCAACTTGGCAGACAGCAAGGCTGTCGCCGCGGGCACCAAGGCGGAAGAAGCCAAGAAGACGGCGAACGAAGCCAAGAACAGCGTCAACACACTGTTCAACCGCTCTATCCGTCTCGGAATCGGCGTCCAGATCGTACTAGGATCGCAGTCCGTCGTCTCCGGTGCCTCTGGACGTTTCGGACTTGGACCGGTCGAGGTCAAAGGTGGTGTGGGTGCTGCTCACAACATGTTTGGCTCTGGTCAGGCTGATGGCAATCCTCTGGCTTGGGAAGCCGGGGGAATCCTTCAGATGCCCGTCCACCAACCTGATCCTCGCAAGCTCATGCTCCGCTGGGGAATTGGTGGTGGCTTCTCGCAAGTCACCAACCACGGCCACGTGGCCAGTCCAAAGGCATATTCTGCCTTCGGAGAAATCGAGATGATCCTCCAGTTCCGGGTTACCGGATGGATGGACCAGTGTTGGTACATCGCTTTCTCGACCCGCCTGGGTTCGGGAAAGAGCGACCATGCCCACGGACTCACGTTCGTGGCCTCTGGGGTCACCTCCTTCGGGTTCTACTTCCCCATGGGGAAGTTGTGGGACGCAGACGAACTTCCGTCCCCCGAGGAATGAAGTTCACCCTTCGAGAGCAGGGAAAAATGCTCTCAATGGGGGTAGTACACGCTCAACACGTTGCTACCCCCACACTCATACCCTGATGTGAAACACTACGTTTGACATCAGAGAAAGAGTTTGTTCTTTACAATATAAAAAGTCACGAAAAGTCGGGAAGATGTAGTTGCCAACATATTGGCCATTGCATCTTCCCGACTGGTTTGCAAATCCCGGTCGACCATCCGCACGGACTACGGAAGTAGGTTCGTGCTTTTCTCCTTCCATGGAGCCCTCGTGAAGATTTTCATCGCCCCCCTGTTCTTGTTCGCTCTCATCGGCGTCGCCTGCGATGTCGAGTACCGTGGTCGTCCCATCGCCGACGCTGAGGCCGACAACGCCGAAGCGACCGAGACCGTGGACAGCGCGGACAACGCCGACAAGGCGAAGTTCGACTGCACGGTTTTGAAGTGCGAGAGCAAGGACAACTTCTGTTTCGTCGGCGCCTCTTGCACCCCCGAAGACGGGTGTATCTTCCCAACTCGGGACTGTGGTGTCGCCTCCAAGTGCGACATTGCCCTTCAGAAATGCGTTCCCTCCGCCGCCGCTGATTCCGATCAGCAGGAGACCGCGGACATGACCGACACCGCCGACACCACCGAGTCCGCCGAAGGCAGCTGCAACTCCGATCTGGATTGTGCCTCCGGGAACATCTGCGAAGGAACGGCTGAAACCTGCAACACCAGCACTCACAAGTGCGAAGTGCGGCAGGCCAAGAGCTGCGACGACGGGGACTCCCGCACGAATGACTACTGCGATCCGCAGAGTCAGGTGTGCAAGAATCCCCTCATCTGTGCCGTCAACGCGGACTGCCCCAACGGACAGTCCTGCAACACGGTCACGCGGAACGGGGGGGTCGTTTACAAGGAATGCGGCGGCCAACCGGTCACCGCCACCTGCGCCAACCCCGTGAAGTTCACCGTTCCCCCCAATTTTCACATCTTGGGGTGCGTGAGTGATGTGCCCGATTCTTCCCAGGGCGGGTTTCCCGTCTGTGGCACGGGCGCCAACGCCTGGGACACCAAAAAGTCCGAGCTCTCCTTCTGCCCAGGCATTCAGGTGCTTGCAATGACCTGGAGCGACGGCTTTCGTACCTATCCCACCCCGAACTGCAAGGTGGTGGACGGGAAATGGGACGAAGCCGAGTGTGGATTCAAAAAGTTGTCGACCGATCCAATCAAGATCGGATGCGACACTGGCAACAACCGCGGGGGCGAGCAGCTGTTCTGCTCCATCGGCATGAAGCCACGACCGTGACATTTTTGGGGTGGGTTCAGAACGCAAGTTCTGCCCACCCCCACCATATTTTCTTCATGATTCTTCGTGGATAGAATTTGGGAGTATCTCAACATCAAAATTCGCCAAGTTCGCCTTAGGGCGAATTTTTATTTTTTGCCCTTATTTTAGCCAATTTTTATCCACATTTTTACCCCTTGACAAAGGCCTGTTTTTGTGCTATACTTTGCAGTTCACCCTGAAATGGGTTGAATATCAGTTCTTTACAATTAAGAGGTTAAAAAGGTAATAAAACCGGTCGGGAAGACAGGTTGGC
>CAYTMT010000010.1:2587-4663 GCA_964439095.1 uncultured Gammaproteobacteria bacterium
CGGAGGTTGAGGCGGAGGCGGACGAGGATATGGTCGTCGAAGCGGAGGTCGAGGTGGTCGATATCACCGAGATCGATACTTCCAGCACTCCTTGTGTGGACAGTGAGCATGGTTGCGACGACGGAAATCCCTGCAATGGGCCTGAGATCTGTACGTTCGACCACCAGTGCGTCCACGGTGCTATGACCAAGAGCGATGAGGTCAAATGCAATGCTGCCGACGCCGACGCCATCGACGCCGAACCCGAACTCGAACCCGAAGCGGAGGTTGAGGCGGAGGCGGACGAGGATATGGTCGTCGAAGCGGAGGTCGAGGTCGAAGTGGAGGCGGACGAGGCTGTGGTCGTCGAAGCGGAGGTCGAACCTGAAGCAGAACCCGAAGTCGAAATTGAGCTCGAACCAGAAGCAGATGCTGAGGTTGAGACCGAGATTGAGTCGGGAACTTCCTTCGGCGACCCTTGCAACGACCATGATGCTTGCACCAACGAGGACAAGATCAAATCCGATGGCGTATGCCGCGGCTTGTTCATTGTTGGTTGCCACCCGGCACCAGTAGCCGACGAAGAAGAACCGGAAGCGGAGCTCGAGATCGAGGCCGAAGCTGAAGCGGTCGACAGTGACACCTGTCCTCACCGCATCAATGTCGCACTCGTCCCCGAGTGTCAATACTTTCTGGGGTGCATTAGTTCCTTTGTGGACAGCACTCCGGTGCACGATGGCTATCCCATCTGCGGGCCCAAGCCCGATGACTGGGATACTCCGAAGACGTCCATGTCTCTCTGTCCGCACGACCAGGCAATGGCTATCAACTGGCGGTGTGGTGGAATCACCTACCCCACGCCCGACTGCGCGGACATCAACTCGCCCGATTCGGTGTGTGGGTGGTCGAAGCTGACCGTCGACCTTCGAAAGGAAGGGGCTATCGTTGCCCATAACATCTTCGGAACCAACTTGCTCGCCAAGTTGGGTATGACCCCTCCCATCCTTCCTTAACCTCTTTCCTCCACTCCCGACGGAGCTTCACAGTGTCGGGAACCCTTGGGGGTGGTATTGGCGCTTGCGCCGATGTCCACCCCCTCATCATTTTATCCGGGATTATGCATCATGGATAAAAGATGGCAAACCGTGGTATCATATACAATATGCCTCTACTTGGGATTATTCTCCTGGCCGTCAGCACCTGTTTTATTGGTGTTTCTTTTGATTTCACCAGTCTGGCCACCCCCAATTCGGTGTGGCAATTTTTGGCTGGCATCAATGCTCCCTTGGCCGACATTATGGCCGTGTTTATTTTGCTCGGGATGGTTTTTTTGGCGCTCATTCATTTGCCACGTCGCTTGTCGGTGCGTTCTATTCCCGGGTGGCAGTGGTATGGATTATTTTTGCTCTCGAGCTTGTTTTCGGCGGTAGTTGCCTACAATCACGACATGTATACGTCGTTGTACTATTTGTTCCGCTTTATGGTTTTTGTGTATGTGGCTTTTTTTCTTATTCCTGTTTGGTTAGTAAAAAATACCGAGACAGTGGAAGCGGTGGGGTGGGCCTGGGTTGGTGCCGGGACGCTCGTGGTGATCTATATTATTGCCGCTATTGTTATTTCGGAGGGTGATTTTTTGGCCGGAGTGGCGCCGTTTGCTATTGGCTCTGTTTTTCCGTTTGGTGAAAATCATAATTTGTTTGCCGAGGTGTTAGTGTCGATTTTGCCGCTCTGTTTTTGGTTGTGGCGGAGCAAGATTTGGGCGTGGTATGGTGAGCTTTTGGGGTTTGCGGTGATTGGTATGATGGTTGCGGTGTTGCTCACTTTTTCTCGGGCTGGTTGGTTGTCGCTCGCAGCCGAAGTGGTTGTGGTGTTGTGTGCATTTGCGTCCAAAGAACGCGTTCGGTTGCTCGCACGACTTCGGGCCATGGTTCCGGCGGCGCTGGTTATTTTGGTGCCCATCTTGATTGGTATGGGCTTTTTTTTGTTGAGTTCTCGGTCGCAAAGTTCCAACGAAAGTCGGTTGGCCGTGGTGGAAATGGCCGGATTTTATTTTGTTCGTTCACCTGTGTTGGGTTATGGCCCGGGTATGTTTATGCC